>MNYV01000170.1 GCA_001873285.1 Nitrospirae bacterium CG2_30_53_67 | reverse complement strand
TGCCGGAGCGAAGAGGAAATGATCGGCGTCTCGGCCCTGCACATCGTCTGGGAGGATTTTGCCGAGATCAAGTCCCTGGCCGTGGCCCCGCAGTATCAAAGGAAGGGAATCGGGAAAGAACTGGTCCGTGCCTGTCTGAACGAAGCGGCATCATTAAACGTCAAACATGTGTTTACGCTGACCTACAAACCGGATTTCTTTGAAAAGTTCGGCTTCCATGTCGTTGAAAAGGAGATCCTGCCGCATAAGGTCTGGGGGGAATGCATCAAGTGCGTCAAGTTCCCGGACTGCAATGAAACGGCCTTGATCTTCGATCTCGAAGCAGAAAATCCATAGGATGAAGAGCAGCCATGGATCTGAAAAAAATCGGGAACAAGATACTCGATCAAACGGTCAGCCGAGGAGTCAAGGACGTGGAGGTTTATCTTCTGGAATCCAGATCGACCACCATCGAAGTCAAACAGCAGAAGACCGACGCATTCGTCAAAGCCGTATCCCAAGGTGTGGGGCTTCGTCTCTTCAGCGGAAACAGGATGGGATTTTCCTACACCTCCCTCTCACAAGGCGCCGATATCCAGGATTTGATTGAACATGCCATGGCATCCATGGCCTATACCCATGAAGATTCGAACCATGTCCTGCCGTCTCTTGAGCCGGTGTCGGCCGGGGACCTTCATATCTTTGATCCCGGCCTGAACCAAGTCACGGAGGAGGAAAGGATCTCCCGTGCCATGGCTCTGGAAAAGGCGGCGCTTGGGACGGATTCCCGGATCAAGGTGATAAGGAAGGCAGGCTACAGGGATTCTGAATTTACCTCATCCGTCCTGAACTCAAGGGGGGCGGATCTGACCTATCAGGGGACCAGTTGTTCTGCAAGCATCATGCTGATGGCCGACGACGGGAAAGACCGGCAGATGGGATGGGACTCGGATTTCAACCGCTTCTTTTCACAGCTTGACGTGGAGGAGGTGGGAAGAAGGGCCGCGGGAAATGCATTGTCTCTGCTGGGAGCGAAAACGATCCCCACCGTCAAATGCCCTGTCCTCCTTACGCCCTATGCGGCGGTCGGTTTCCTGGGAATCTTTATCAGCGCCTTCTCCGCGGATGCCGTGCAGAAAGGGAAGTCCCTTCTGAAAAACAGGATCGGGAAGCAGGCGGCGGCATCGGCATTCACGCTCATAGACGACGGCCGCCTCCCTGGAGGATTGGGTACGGCGCCGTTTGATGATGAAGGGATTCCCACCCGGCACAAGTTTCTCATCCGTGAAGGCGTGCTTGAGGGGTTCCTCCACAACACCTACACGTCCGCCAAGGAGGGGGGCCGTTCCACCGGAAACGGTGTCCGGAGGGGTTATACTTCGACGCCTCACGTGGGGCCGACCAACCTCTTTGCAGCCCGTGGTTCTCAATCTCGGGATGATCTGCTTCACGGCATGGGCAGCGGGCTTGAGATCATGGAGATCCTGGGGATGCACACAGCCAATCCCATCTCCGGTGAATTTTCAGTGGGCGCCGCAGGGATCTGGTATGAAAACGGAGAGCCTTCCCATCCGGTCCGGGGCGCAGCCATCGCAGGGAATTTCCTGGATCTCCTGATGAAGATCAAAGGGGCGGGGGATGACCTCCGTTTCTACGGCGCGGTGGGATCACCGAGCCTTCTGATCGAGAATCTCTCCGTGAGCGGTTCATGAATATCGCTTCCGAACGCACAAGAGGGTTCCAGAATTTCATTGCCCGGCTCTTGAGTCTGGACCTGAATGAATATTCCAAGTTTCCGGCCTGGGTCTTAAAACAGATCAAGGTGATTTACCACGTCGGGCTGGAATTCATTCACGACCGGTGTCTGCTCCGGGCCTCATCCATGACTTACACCACGATCCTCTCCCTGGTCCCGCTGATGGTTGTGTTTTTTTCATGGTTCAGCAGGCTGAAACTCTCGGAGGATGAGGTGAGAAACTTCCTCAGCCGGTACCTCTTCCCGAATGCGGATCTATTCAATACCATCCAGAATCACATCAATAAATTTTCCGAGAACACCGCCGCGCTCAGCGCCTTCGGGTCCATTTTTCTCTTCGTCGCCGCCTATTCTCTGGTCAGCACCATGGAGAAGACCTTCAACGAAATCTGGCATGTCACCGAAAGACGCAGTCTCTGGGACAAGGTCAGCTCCTTCTGGCTCACCCTGACCCTGGCGCCGATCCTGATCGCTCTCTCAATCTTCATGACGTCCAAGATCAAGTCTCTGCCGGCTTTGTCCATGTTCCTTTCTCATCCCCTGTTCAAGGCCTCTCTAATCTACATCATCCCGTTTATCCTGATCTGGCTGGCCTTTTTCATGCTTTATAAACTCCTCCCGTACACCCATGTGGGGACCTATCCGGCTGTGGGAGGCGCTGCGGCCGCTGCGATACTCTTTGCCCTGTGCAAATGGGGCTTCGGACTTTACGTCACGCACTTTAACGCCTACAGCAAGATCTACGGGGCGGTGGCTGCGATACCGGCGCTCCTTTTCTATATCTTCATCATCTGGATCATTGTCTTCCTGGGCGCGGAGTTGTCTTATGTCCTTGAGTACCCTGAACTGTACGAAAAGGGCGCAGCGGCAGGCATCAGGGCCGAGCGCTACCGGGGGTATCTGGCCTTGCGCATGATGATCGAGATTGCCCGCCGTTTCGGTTCCGGAAAGGACCCGGCCGGCGTTCTTGAACTCTCGCAGAAAATCGGGATCGCCTACGAGCCGGCGGAGGAGATCCTCCATAAGCTGAAGGAAGAGGGGCTTATCCACCAGTTGGATCAAAGGCATGCATTCGTTCCGTCCCGAGATACGGGAAAGATTTCAGCCTCGGAGGTGATTGAGGCGGTACGAGGCAAACTTCTCCAAGCCGCTCCTTCCCAGGATGAACCTGAACAGAGGCTGATCCAGGACCTTTTCAGCCGAGGCAGCGCGGCCCTTCAGCAGAGCATCGGGAGCGTCAGCATGAAGCAGCTCATTGAAGAATTGGAAAGGCCGGGAGTAGATCCCGACAAGGCCCGATTAACAGTGGAAGGGAATCATCAACCTCCGGCAAAGCCGGAGGCTTGACGTTTGACGGCCCTTCAAAGGGGCCTATTTGCAATCGGTTAACTGCATACTCCCGGAAAGGACTTTACACAGAATGGGGCAGATACGGATATTAACGGATGAACTGATCAACAAGATCGCCGCCGGCCAGGTGGTTGAACGTCCCGCCTCGGTGGTTAAGGAGCTGGTGGAAAATTCCCTGGACGCCGGCGCCACGGATATCTCCGTGGAGGTGGAGGAAGGGGGATGCCGGCTGATCCGCGTGCAGGACAACGGATGCGGCATGAACGGCGACGATGCGCTTCTCGCCTTTGAACGCCATGCCACCAGCAAGGTCAAGGAGCTTTGCGATCTTGATAAGATCGCCACCCTCGGGTTTCGAGGGGAGGCTCTCCCGAGTATCGCCTCGGTCTCCAAGGTGCGGATCGTGACCTCGGACGGGAACCCGTCCTCGGGTTCCGAGATCCTGATCGAGGGAGGGAAAATCCAGGATGTACGCGCCGCAGGACGGGGCAGGGGAACGACCTTGGAGGTTCGCGGCCTTTTTTACAATACCGCCGTACGAAGAAAGTTTCTCAAATCCAGGGAAACCGAACTCTCCCATATTACGGGAATCATGACCGAGACTGCCTTGGCCCATCCCGGCGTCTATTTCACTCTCAAGCACCACGACCGGACCCTGATCAAATCGCCAGGGGTCTCCTCCATCCTTGAACGCTCAGTTCAGCTCCTGGGCAAGGATGCAAGGGGGAACCTCATGGAACTGGAGGAGGGGAGGGAAGGGCTGCGCCTCTTCGGGTTGATTTCGATCCCCGGATTTACAAAACCATCGGGGACAGGATTAAGCTTTTTCGTGAACCGCCGCCCGGTATCGGACCGTACCCTGCGGCATGCGGTCTATGCGGCCTATGAAACCCTTTTGATGAAGGGGAGACATCCGCTGGTCTACCTGTTTCTGGACGTGGACCCGGCCCTGGTGGACGTGAATGTCCATCCCGCCAAACGCGAGGTCCGATTCACGGATCCTAAAAGGATCCACGATTTTACACGGGACAGTGTCCGGAAGACCGCGCAGGGATACGGACGCGCGCAGGAAGATGAGAGGCCCTCCCCATGGCCGGCCTCCGAACGTGTGGAGAGGGTCAAAGAGGCCGTGGAGAGCTACCTCCGGACGGCAGGAGAACATAGGTTCCATGAAGAACGAACGACTGGAAGGCCGGCCTTCACCGGCAGGATACAGCCGGAACCGGGGAAGCCCGCTCCGGCAGTCCGAGCCCTTTTCGATAAGGAGCGCCTGGTCCCGCTGGGACAGATCGCAGACTCGTTCATCATTACGCAGGACAGGGACGGCCTGATCCTGATTGATCAGCACGCGGCCCATGAGCGGATCCTGTATGAAAAGTTCAAACAGGTCTATCGGCTATCGAAGATACCCGTACAGCAGCTCCTGATCCCGGTGAATCTGGAACTTTCAGGGAAGGAGAGGATTCTCCTTGCAGAACACCTAAAAACCCTTCGCCGTCTTGGAATCGAGGTGGAGGACTTCGGCCGCGGAACCTTTTCGGTCAAAGGAGTTCCCATGTGGGTCGCGGACATGGATATCCAGGAGATCGTCCGATCGCTTCTGGAAGAGATCGTCGCCTTGGAGCAGGGAGGAGAACTTGACCGGCGCATGGAAGATATCATCCATGTCTTCTCATGCCGCGCCGCGGTCAAGGCCAACAGACGTCTGAGCCGTGAAGAAATGGAGGCACTGATCCGAGACCTCGGGGAGACCGATTCGCCCCATACCTGTGAACACGGGCGGCCCACCATGATCCGGATCGACCTTTATGAGATAGAAAAGCGTTTTCAGAGAAAATAGTAACCAGTGGTGAAAAATAAGGGGTCAAGGGGTCAAGGATTCCAGGGGTCAAGTGAAGTACTAAAAACATAAGGGGTCAAGGGTCCTATGGTTCCAGTGTTTTTTTTTCTGGAGATTTTGCTTGCGTTTCAGTATTTCACTTGAACCCTTGGCCCCTTGACCCCTCGGACCCTATTTGTACAAAGCTATATAGCAGGGTATAGAGTAGACAGGGAAATGACAAAACATCGGGGAGATCCGGAGATGAGCTCTAAAAAAACCATCCTCTTTCTGGTCGGCCCTACAGCCGTGGGCAAGACTGAACACGGCATCAGGCTGGCTCAGCGCCTGAACACGGAGATCGTGAGCGCCGATTCCATGCAGATTTATCAATATATGGATATCGGGACAGGGAAACCCACGCTCAAGGATCGGTCCCTTGTACGGCACCACCTTGTGGATTTTGTCCATCCCACGGAGGCCTACAGCGTCGGCCGATATAAAAAGGATGCCGATGCCGTGATTCAAACGCTTCATCATGCAGGGAAGATCCCCCTGGTGATCGGCGGCGCCGGCCTCTATATCCGCGCCCTGACCGATGGTCTTTTTGAGGGACCCGAGGCCGACGCCGACTTAAGGAAGCGCTTTAAAGATTTGGCCTTAAAGGAAGGCTCTAATGCCTTATATGGACGGTTAAAAGGAGTGGATCCGGAGTCTGCCAACAGAATCCATCCTAATGATGAACGGCGATTGATCCGGGCGCTCGAGGTCTTTGAGATCACAGGACAACCGATCTCCGTCTTGCAGAAGGAGGAGAAGGAGATAAGAGAAGAAGAGTACCGGATCATCATGATCGGTCTCACAACCAGCCGGAATCGCCTCTACCTGAATATCGAAAACAGAGTGGACAGGATGATTGCGATGGGACTGGTCAATGAGGTCAAAAACCTCCTGAAAATGGGGGTCCCCATGGACTCGGTTTCCATGCAGGGGCTGGGCTATAAGGAAATCCTCCCGTATCTAAAAAAGCAAATAACCCTGAACCAGTCGGTTGAGATCTTAAAACAGGAGACCCGCCATTTCGCCAAACACCAGATGACTTGGTTCAAGGCTGAACCGAGAATCCAATGGCTGGACATCGGGACCTCCGGATCACTTGAGAATTCACTTGAAATATTGATCCATCTTGTTCAAAAGAATTTGAATGATTTGGTTCTTCTCCCATCGAGTGGGTAAAAAGGGTTCGAGGGTTGAAGATCCATAGGGTTCCAGGGGTCGAGGGGTCAAGGGTTCAAGTGAGATACTGAAACGCAAGCAAAATCTTCAGAGAAAAACACTGGAACCCTTGGACCCTATAATCCTCGGCCCCTTATGATTTTAGCACTT
>MNYV01000169.1 GCA_001873285.1 Nitrospirae bacterium CG2_30_53_67 | reverse complement strand
ATCCATTTCAAACTCCAATGAAAAATCAATTAAATCATAACAGATTTTCAAGGGGATGTAAATCGAAGGGTGTGCGACAAATTTATGGGTAAATATTTCTCTGGTAGCGTCATTCCCCGACCCCCGATCGCAGTCGAGGGCAGGCTTGATCGGGGAATCCACCCTTCGACAGGCTCAGGGTGACAATTGTCATGGTGAGCTTGTCGAACCATGGATTGTCCAGTCGGAGGACAGGCATTTTTGTCGCAGACCCTAAATCGAATGTAAATCGAATTAAAAATGTGCTACGAGCGATAATCCGCGTTGATCTTCACATAATCGAGGGAGAGATCCGTGGTGTAGATTTCGGCCGAGGAGGTTCCCATGTGAAGGTCCACGGTGATCACGAACTCTTTCTTCCTGAGAATCCGGCCCGCCTTCTTTTCCTGCCGGGTTCCCAGTCCCTCGCCCCGCCGGACCATGGGAATCTCATCGAAGAAGATATCGATCTTCTCCGGATGGATGGGGACGCCGGATGCGCCCGCCGCGGCCATGATCCTTCCCCAGTTGGCGTCCTCTCCGAAAAGGGCGGTCTTGACCAGATTCGAACAGGCGATCTTCCTGGCGATGGTGATGCAGTCCTTCTTGTTTTTCCCATGGAGGGTCCGGATGGTCACGAATTTGGTCGCTCCCTCTCCATCTTTTACAATGGAGAGGGCGAGGCCGAGGCAGACTTGATTGAGGGCCTGCTGAAAACCGGATGAGAGGAGATTCCGCTTGTGAATGCGGGCGCCGGAGAGCCCGTTCGCGAGGACCAGCACCATGTCATTGGTGCTCATATCCCCATCCACCGTGATCCGGTTGAAGGATTCATCCACGGCCTCTTTCAGGGCGGATGCGAGCGTTTGCGGATTCACGGCCGCATCGGTCGTCACAAAGGCCAGCATGGTGGCCATGTCGGGGTGGATCATGCCGGAGCCTTTGGCCATGGCTCCGATACGCACTTTTCTCCCGCCTGTCATCCACTCGAAAGATGCGGTTTTCGGCCGTGTATCCGTGGTCATGATGGCGCGGGCGGCAAGGGCGCCCCCGGATCTTGAGAGCGACTTGGCAAGACCCGGGATCTTGGGGATGATCCGGTCCATGGGGAGAGGAAGACCGATCACACCCGTGGAGGCCACGGCAACCTCCTGTTTGCGGATAGATAATGCGGCGGCGGCATGCAGGGCCATGGCTTCAGCATCATGGCGCCCTTTTAATCCGGTGCAGGCGTTGGCGTTTCCGCTGTTTGCGATGACGGCCCTGAGGATCGGCCTCTGCAGGATCTTTCGTGTCCAGAGGATTGGCGCGGCCACGGCCCGGTTACGCGTGAAGACCCCTGCGGCCGAAGCCGGGACTTCAGAGAAGATCAGACAGAGATCCGGTTTATCAACCTTTTTGATCCGGCATGCCGCGGCATTGGCCAGGAACCCTGCGGGCGCAGTGATCCCTCCGCGGACCGGTTTGATCAGAGTGCGATGTCGAGATCGGACCTGAGGCGGCATGGTGTCTTTCTTCATGGGGTGAGCGGTGGAAGATCCAGTCCGGTTGTTTCCCTGATTCCCATCATGAGATTCATGTTCTGGACCGCCTGTCCTGAGGCTCCTTTGACCAGATTGTCAATGACGGAGACTACAATGACCCTGCCGGTCCGGTCATCCACCTTGAGCCCGATGTCGCAGCGGTTGGTCCCCCGCACATCCCGTGTATTGGGCAGGGATCCGTCTTGATGGATCCGGATAAAGGGCTCGTCCCTGTAAAAGGCCCTGTAGGTCTCCACCATGTCTTTGGTGGAGACCTTCCGGTTCAGCATGCCGTAGGAAGTGCAGAGAAGCCCCCGGTTCATAGGGATCAGGTGGGGGGTGAAACTGAGCGTGATTTTTTCCTCCGCAAGACGGGAGATCTCCTGCTCGATTTCGGGTGTATGCTGGTGCTCCCCGATCCGGTAAGCGGCCAGGGACTCATTGGCCTCTGGAAAATGCAGGTGCGGCTTGGGTGACTTCCCTGCGCCGGAGACACCGGACTTGGCGTCAATGACGATCCCTTGTCTTTGGATGAAACCTCCCTTGATGAGCGGCGCAAGCCCAAGGATGGCGCAGGTAGGATAGCATCCCGGATTGGCCAGGAACCGCGTCTTAACGATGGCATCCCTGTAGAGTTCCGGAAGACCATAGACCGACCGGGCCAGGAGGTCGGGGGCCGTGTGTTCAACTTGGTACCATGTTTTGTAGAGAGAGGCGTCTTTGAGCCTGAAATCCGCGCTCAGGTCTATCAAAGGGGTTCCGTTTTTCAGGATCCTCGGCACGATCTCCATGGACAGGGTATGAGGGAGGGCCAGAAAGATTAGATCCGCGTCTTTGACCAGGGTTTCCGGGTTTAGAGTCTCATAGGTGAGATCCATGAGATCTCCGAACTGCGGAAAGACCTCGGAGAGGCGCTCCCCGCTATGCTGTTCCGAGGTGATTCTGATGACCCTAACGTCCGGGTGCAGGTAAAGCAGACGCAAGAGTTCAGAACCCGTATACCCCGTGGCTCCGGCTATGGCTATTTTGATCATCTGTTTTTAACGTTTGGAGTATTGGGACTTCTTCCTTGCTTTGGGCTGGCCGGGCTTTTTCCGTTCTTTTTTTCTGGGATCGCGCGTCAGCAGGCCCGCCTTTTTCAGGACGGCCTTGTATTTGGCATCCAACGTGGAGAGGGCCTTGGAGATGCCGTGACGGATGGCCCCTGCCTGTCCGGATGCCCCCCCTCCTTCTACATTGACCAGGACGTCGAACTTGCCGAGGGTTTCCGTCAATTCAAAAGGCTGATGGACCATCATGCTCAGGGTTTCACGTCCACCGAGGTATTCCTTCATATCCATGCGGTTGATGATCACCTTGCCGGGACCTTCCGACAGATAAACCCTGGCCGAGGCGTTCTTTCTTCTTCCGGTTGCATAAATACGTGCTTGATCCATAAAACAAAACCTCCCCTGTTATGTCAGCGTAATCTGTTCAGGTTTCTGCGCCTCATGCGGGTGATGAGGCCCGGCATAGACCTTCAGCTTTTTCAGCATGGCTCGTCCCAGCCGGTTTTTGGGAAGCATCCCGCGTACGGCATGGATGATGAGGCGTTCCGGGTGAGTCTCGAGGAGCCTCCCGGCCGTGATCCGCTTCAATCCGCCCTGGTAACCTGAATAATGATAATAGATCTTCTTCTCCATTTTATCGCCGGTTAAGCGGACCTTGTCCGCATTGGTGAGGATCATAAAATCCCCGGTATCCACGTGAGGAGAGTAAGTGGGCTTGTTTTTCCCGCTCAGAATCATGGCGATCCGTGTTGCAATTCGCCCCAAAACGGCATCCTGTAAGTCGAGAATATACCATTTCCGGGACTGTTCTTCCTTTTTGGCCATATAGGTTTTCATGAAAAACTCCTTCCAATTAACAGAATCAGAATTAGTATTTATAGAAAATTTAAAGAAAAATGTCAAGTTTAAAAGATCAAATTATTAATTATTTTTGGGTCTTCTCCCATATAGTGGGTAAAAAGGGTTCGAGGATTCAAGAACCTATAGAGATCCAGGGTTCAAGGGTTCCAGGGTTCAAGGATTCAAGTGGTTTTTTTGATTTCTGTTACCTTTCAGTTTTTTCTATGCTTTTCACTTGGACCCTAAGCCCCTTGACCCATCGGACCCTTGAGTTTTTAAAAAGC
>MNYV01000168.1 GCA_001873285.1 Nitrospirae bacterium CG2_30_53_67 | reverse complement strand
GAAAAGAGAGTGGATGAGATCCAGAAGAAGACGGACGACTCGATTCAAGAGCTGGAGAAACTTCTGGAAGCCAAAAAGAAAGTGGTCTACGATATCCCCGATGTCTCCCAGAAGGAGATGCAGCCTGTGATCGACCAGGGAGAAAAGATCCTGCAGACACTGAAGAAGGATCGAAGCCGAGGCTTCCATAACGCGGCCTACTCGTCTCTCCTCGTCAAGAATGCGCGGGATATCCTGGAGAAGGCGGCCCTTTCCAAAGGAGATCAGGAAAAATAAAGGGAAGATTTTTTTTGCAAAAAGTAGAAAATCGCCTCCATTCCGGCCGATTTTGCCCTCTGTAAAATCCTTTATTTTCCAATAGATTACATCCGCATACAGACTGATGTGTCAAATCGCCCCATTCCGCCGCCTTTCTCTTTTTCCCCATCAGGATTGCCCTCAAAAATAACCTTTTAAAATGAATGGGTTATACACCAACCGCCGGTTGGGGGAATATGGCATTATATTTGCTATATAGCATCCATGAAACCTGGTTTTGTATTCCGGGTGAAGGGATCGAGGCATCTGCCATACCGACCCCAAGAGGGCTGTCATGCCGCCTTTTGAAAATGGATACGAGCCTACCATGCGTATATTGGTCATTGATGATGATCCGGAAATGGGCCGACTTATCAAGAAGTTTCTAAGCCGAGAAGACTATCGTGTGGAGACGGCCTTAAATGGGTCGGATGGACTTCTTTTGATTCAGCAGAAGGCCTTCGACCTGGTCATCAGCGATCTTAAGATGCCGGGAATGTCGGGTTTTGAATTGATCCGGAAGGCCAGGGCAGTCGCACCCGATACGCCCTTCATTCTGATTACGGCTTTCGGCCATGTAAAGACCTATATTGATGCCATGGATGCAGGCGTTTTCGAGTATATCAATAAACCTATCAAGCTAAAAGATCTCAGGCTCATTGTCAGGAAAGCGCTTCAAGTAGACGCCCTGGAATGCAAAATACAGTAAGACGGCGCCAATCCGGTTCATGGGCGGATGATTCAGTAAAGTGAAACGCAGCTTTTCAACCAGTCCTACCCTTCGCTGAAAAAAACTCTTTATTCAGCGGGCAAAAATACATATAATACATATATAAGCAAAGAAAATCTTCCGATCTCCTGAAATGAACAGGTCACGAACCGATCATACTCCATGTAAGGAAGGTCGGATTCATCCTGTTTTCTTAACCGAGAAGGGGCCGTAAAAATGAGCGATCTTCCAAATCAGTCAAAAACCATCTTCTCCGTACCCAAAGAATTTGCCGCCGGGGCAAGAGTCAAGATGGATGACTACAAAAGGATGTATCATGAATCCATCCATAACCCGGAGCATTTCTGGGGAGAGGCGGCAAAACGAATCCATTGGTTTCATCCATGGGACAAGGTCAGGGATACGGACTTTGCAGAGGCAAAGATTGCCTGGTTCACCGGCGGGAAACTGAATGCCAGTTACAACTGCCTGGACCGGCACTTGAGCGGCGCGCGGCGGGACAAGGTCGCCCTGATCTGGGAAGGGAATGAGCCCGGCCGCTCCAGGCGTATCACCTATGCCGAGCTGCACCGCGAGGTCTGCCGTTTCGCGAACGTTCTCAAGAAAAACGGAATCCGCAAGGGGGACCGTGTGACCATCTATCTGCCCATGGTTCCTGAACTGGCCGCGGCCATGCTGGCGTGTTCCCGGGTCGGCGCCATCCACAACGTTATTTTCGGCGGTTTCAGCCCGGACTCCATCCGGGACCGTGTCAACGACTCCGGTTCCGTCATGATGATCACCGCCGACGCGGGTTACCGGGGCATAAAGGAGATCCCCTTGAAA
The DNA here is from genome assembly GCA_001873285.1 of Nitrospirae bacterium CG2_30_53_67. Taxonomy (NCBI): domain Bacteria; kingdom Pseudomonadati; phylum Nitrospirota; species Nitrospirae bacterium CG2_30_53_67. The sequence continues at coordinate 14,388 of MNYV01000168.1, read as the reverse complement.
CAGAATGTGGATCAGGCCCTGGATGGCTCCCGGCAGATTAAAACCTGCATCGTCTTGAACCGATCGGGCAGGCGCTCGGCCGACATGCAGCCCGGACGAGATCTCTGGTGGGAAGACGAGATGTCATCTCCCGATATTGCCGACACCTGTGAACCCGAAGAGATGGATGCGGAAGACCCGCTTTTTATTCTCTACACCTCCGGTTCCACCGGCAAGCCCAAAGGGGTCATGCATACAACCGGCGGTTTTCTGGTTTATACCAGCTTCAGCCATGAGATGATTTTCGACCTTCGTGAGGACGACGTCTTCTGGTGCACCGCCGACATCGGATGGATCACGGGGCACAGCTATATCGTCTATGGTCCGCTTTGCAACGGAGCGACAAGCCTGATCTTCGAAGGGGTCCCGAACTATCCGGCATGGAGCCGTTTCTGGGACGTGGTGGACCTTCACAAGGTTTCCATCTTTTACACGGCGCCGACGGCCATCCGGGCCATCATCCGTCAAGGGGAGCAACATCTCAAAAACAACCGGCTGACCAGCCTCAGGCTTCTCGGCACCGTGGGCGAACCCATCAATCCCGAGGCCTGGCTTTGGTATCACGATAAGGTGGGTAAAGGGAAATGTCCCATTGTGGATACCTGGTGGCAGACGGAAACCGGGGGGATCCTGATCACCCCTCTTCCAGGCGCTATGCCGCTCAAACCCGGATCGGCGTGCAAACCGTTCTTCGGCGTGGAACCGGCGATTTTGGATCAGGATGGAAACGAATTGACCGGTGAAGCGAGCGGTCTGCTGGCCATCAAGAATGATTGGCCGGGCATCATGAGGGGCGTATTCGGAGATCCTGAACGATTCTACAAGACCTACTTTTCAACCTACAGGGGGTACTACCTCACCGGCGACGGCGCCAGAAGGGACGCAGACGGCGACTATTGGATCACAGGACGCGTGGATGACGTGATCAACGTCTCAGGCCATCGGATCGGTACGGCTGAAGTGGAGTCGGCGCTGGTGCTTCATAGTCAGGTCGCCGAGGCCGCAGTCGTGGGATACCCTCATGACATCAAGGGACAGGGGATCTACGCCTACGTCACCCTTAAAAACGGCCTGAAACCTTCTGAAAAACTCAAAGAAGAGCTGATCCGGCAGGTCAGAAAAGAAATCGGGCCTATCGCCGCCCCGGACATCATCCACTGGGCGCCCGGACTTCCCAAAACCCGAAGCGGCAAGATCATGCGCAGAATCCTCCGTAAGATTGCCGGTATGGACTACGATCAACTGGGGGATACGACCACGCTGGCCGAACCGGAGGTCATTGACGTATTGATCCGGGACCGCAAAAACATGACATCCTGATCCGCAGATCCGGCGTTTCCACATAACGGCAGTCCTTTCCTTTCAGACTATGGAATCCCATCTTTCTGCTTGACTTGATATTCTCCGGTCTTATGGTATAGTGGATTTCATCAACGGATGGACCGGCTGTATGGACCTACGAGCATGACCGTAAAAAAGGAGCGCGAAGGATGGATACGGAAAGACTCGTATTTTTCAGAGACATCATCCTTTCAAGCCGGGATAAACTCCTCAGGTCCGTCAAAGGCATCGAAAGTGAAATCAATGCTTATATGGGTCAACAACTGATCGAGTTCAATGAGCGGAGCGGGGAGGAAACCGCGGTCCATCTCCTGAACAAGCTGGACTATCGTCAGAAAAAAGAACTCTCCTTCATCGAAGAGGCCCTTTCGAGAATCCGATCCAAAACCTACGGCATCTGCATCCGTTGCGGAAAGAATATCCCGGAAGACCGCCTTCTGGCCCTCCCCTACACAACCGCCTGCAAGCCCTGCGCAGTCAAAGAAACCTGAAACCTTTCATTTTCAAAAAAGGATGCCTTCGTTGAAAGAGGCCATGCTCTACCGGAAGACCCAGGGAAACGAAGTGATCTGCAATCTTTGCAGCCATCGTTGCCGGATCAAAGACTCAAAACGCGGCATCTGCGGAGTCCGGGAGAACAGGCAGGGGGTCCTCTATTCGCTGGTCTACGGAAAACTCATCGCCAAGGCCGTGGATCCGATCGAAAAGAAACCCCTTTTCCATTTTCTGCCCGGTTCCAGGTCATTATCCATCGCGACCGTAGGATGCAATTTCCGCTGCCGTCACTGTCAGAACGCCGATATCGCCCACATGCCGCACGACTTGAACCGGATCATCGGGGAAGAGGTCCCTCCGGAAGAGATCGTCCGGGAATGCCGATCACAGGATTGCCGGAGCATCTCCTACACCTACACCGAGCCTACGATTTTTTTCGAATATGCCTATGACATCATGAGACCAGCCCACGAGTTGGGGATCAGGAATGTCTTTGTAAGCAATGGATACATGACCGGGGAGGCGGTTGAACGGATCGCCCCCTATCTCGATGCCGCCAATATTGATTTAAAGGGGCTGGATCCCTTCTATAAAAAGATCTGCAGCGCCCGCATGAAGCCCGTGGTGGAGACGATCCGGAAAATGCGTGAACTCAAGATCTGGGTTGAAGTGACGACGCTGGTCATCCCCGGCCTGAACGACAGCGAAGACGAACTGCGGCGCCTGGCCGAAATCCTATCCGATATGGATTGTTCGATCCCATGGCACCTCAGCGCCTTCCACCCTTCCTACCGGCTCATGGACAAACCCAGGACACCCCCGGAGATCATCCGCAAGGCCAGAGAAATCGGCATCCAGGCCGGATTGAAACATGTTTATGTCGGGAACCTCCCCGGGGAACAAGGAGAGAATACCTTTTGTTCGCAGTGCGGCCATCTTCTGATCGAGCGTGCCGGTTACACGATCATGCAAAACCGCATCACCGGGGGAAAGTGTCCTGATTGCGGTCTCCTCATGGACGGCGTGTGGTCCTGATGAACGATAAAGTTCGGCGGATAAAAATGGTCGAGACCCAGCTTATTCCAAGGGGCATCAAGGACCCAAGGGTATTGGATGCCATGCAGGAGATCCCCAGAGAGAACTTCGTCCCGGAAACATCCCGCTCCATGGCCTATGAAGACCGCCCTATCCCGATCGGAGAAGACCAGACCATTTCTCAGCCCTATATGGCGGCCCTGATGACCCAGGCGCTCAGGCTTCGCGGCCGTGAGAAGGTTCTGGAAATCGGCGCCGGTTCCGGATATCAAACCGCCATCCTTTCGAAACTTGCTGAACATGTCTACTCCATCGAACGTATTCCGACCCTGGCCATAAAGGCAAGAGAGACGCTCAAGAGACTCGGATACGCCCATGTGACGATCATGGTCGGTGACGGGACCAAAGGAGATCCGGAACATGCCCCTTTCGATGCCATCATCGTCACAGCCGGCTCACCCGGGATCCCTCCATCGTTAAAGGAAGAATTGGCGGACGGCGGGAGGCTGGTCATTCCCGTAGGAGGACGAGGTTACCAGGAACTTCACAGAATCACCCGGCATGGAGATGATTTTGTCACAGAGAACCTGGGGGGATGCATCTTCGTCCCCCTGATCGGCGTGGAGGGATGGGACAAGGAGACCCCCATGTAGAGTTTGCAGAATTCTCACGATCGGGTATAATTTTGACATCTCCAAAAGAGTGGGTTAAAACATCAGGGTTCAAGGGTTCAAGGGGTCCAGGGTTCGAGTGAAAAGCTTAGCAAGAAGCTGAGGGGTTAACAGATCAAGAGCCCCGGGGGTAGATGAGATGATAGAAGAATACCTAAATTTAAAAAAACAGGACGAACGGGATGAAGCATCATATTAAACCCTATGAGATCATGAATCACACCGCTGATCTGGCCGTTCGGGTCAGGGGGAAGACCCTGGCGAATCTCTTTGAGAATGCAGCCTTCACCCTCTTTGACAACATGGCGGCGATGCAGAATGTTCAAGAGAAATGCGAAGAGAAGATCCTGGTAGAAGGAATGGATATCCAGGAACTCATGGTGAACTGGCTGAATCATTTCCTTTATATTCGGGATACAAGGTATATGATCTTCAAAAGGTTTGAAATTCAGGACATGAGCCGGACCTTCCTTGAAGCCGCTGCATGGGGAGAGGCGTATCAACCCGGCAGGCATGAATGGCTCACGGACATCAAGGCGGCAACCTATCACAATCTGCGGATAGAAGAGCATGCCGGGGTCTGGACCGCCGAGATTCTGCTGGATATTTAAAAGAGGATCTTACAGATGGAGTTCAAAGATCTCAAAAAAATCCATGACAACCTCTATGAGATCCCGATACAGGGGGCGATGAGAGTCCCCGGCCGCATCTTTGCAAATGAAAGACTGCTCAAAGATATCCTTGCAGATAAAAGCCCGGAGCAGGTCATGAACGTGGCCGCCCTCCCCGGTATTCTCAAATATTCCCTGGCCATGCCGGACATGCATTGGGGATACGGATTTCCCATCGGCGGGGTGGCTGCAACGGACATGGACCAAGGTGTGATCTCCCCGGGAGGCGTGGGATATGATATCAACTGCGGATGCAGGCTGATCCGCACAAACCTCACTCATGGGGAAATCAAGCATCGTATACGAGACTTGGTCACGGCGCTCTTTCAGAACATCCCCTGCGGTGTGGGTTCCCATGGCGCCATCCCGGAATTGAACCGTTCGGAGGAAGAAAAGGTCATGGTTCAGGGCGCAGCCTGGGCCGTGAAAAACGGCTTTGGAACCCAGGACGACCTCGATCATACCGAGGAATCCGGATGTATGCCCGGCGCTGACCCGGACAAGGTCAGCGAGAAAGCCTGCGAGCGAGGATTGAACCAACTGGGCACGCTCGGTTCCGGGAATCACTTCATTGAGATCCAGGTGGTTGATGAGATCTTTGATGAGGCCGCAGCCGGCACATTCGGCCTTTTTAAACAGGGGATCACCTTGATGATCCATTCAGGATCCAGAGGCTTCGGCTACCAGATCTGCGACGATTACCTCAAGGTCATGTCCCACGCCGCATCCAAATACCATTTTACACTTCCGGACCGTCAATTGGCCTGCGCTCCTCTATCCTCTCCGGAGGGGAAGGATTATATGGCGGCCATGGCCTGCGCTGCCAACTTCGCCTGGGCGAACCGCCAGATCATGATGCATCTCTCCATCCATACCCTTCAGAAGGCCTTGGGCATGGGTCCGAAAGAAATCGGCGCGCGGCTCGTTTATGACGTCTGTCACAATATCGCCAAGATCGAAGAGCACCGTATCAACGGTCATCAACGCAGGGTCTGTGTACATAGAAAGGGGGCCACACGAGCCTTCCCCCCCGGCCATCCCCTCATTCCCAAGGATTACCGCCGGGTCGGCCAGCCGGTCCTGATTCCGGGAGACATGGGACGCGCATCCTATGTATCGGTAGGAACTGAAGAGGCCATGCAGCAGACCTTCGGCTCCACCTGCCACGGCGCCGGTCGTCTCCTCTCGCGGCATGGGGCCGTCAAAGCCGCCAAGGGAAGGGCCATTTACAGGGAACTCGAAGACCAGGGCATTATCGTCATGTCCAGAGGAAAATCCACCCTGGCCGAGGAGATGCCCGAGGCCTATAAAGATATCCATAACGTTGTACAGGTCATGCATGATGCAGGAATCGCGCTTAAAGTAGCGAAAATGAGGCCTTTAGGTGTCATAAAGGGATAAAAGATGGTTTTTCCCGAAATTATTAAACAAAAAATCATTATATTAAATATTATTTTTCAGAGTCCGCCGTACACCGATTGAACTCAAATTGTAAGTTTAAAAAGAAATTGCCGAATAGACACATTTAAGGTAGAATATGGATAACACATGAAGGAGAGGATGAGGGGAAAAATTTTGAAGGGAGGAAAAATCATGGCGGCCATCATCACACCGGATAAGACGTTGGATGTCAGAGGGATCGCATGCTCATTGGTCATGATGAAGACGAAACAGACCTTGGACGGCATGGAAGCGGGGAAAGTACTGGAAGTGATCACCACGGACGAATGCACGGAGTATGATATTCCTGCTTGGGTTTCCAGAACGGGCAAAGAGCTGTTGACGACCAGCAAAGATGGATGAAGGAACGATCAAATTCTATATCAGGAAACGATAAGCTCTTTCCATGTTCTGCCCCGGATTGCGATTGACTGATAGAAATCATTCATGTTTCAGTCAAGGCCTGAAGTTTCATATTCTAAAATTTTTTGATTTTAAAAGATTTTTTCATGGGTGGAAAAAATCTTTTCGATCCCCGTTGGTTCATGGATCACCGTACAGGGAGGAAGGCTCTGCAAGAAGACCTTTCCATACGAGCGGGATTGTATGCGCCTGTCCATGATGGAAAGAACACCCCGGTCCTTTTTGTTCCGGATCAGGCGCCCGAACCCCTGTTTCAAGTTGATCACCGCTTCAGGGAGCTGGTATTCGTAAAAGGGGTTCCCTCCCCTTCTTCGGATCGCATCGATCCGGGAGGCCACCACAGGATCCGAAGGCGAGGCGAACGGGAGTTTATCAATGATCACACAAGAAAGAGATTCTCCCTGGACATCGATCCCCTGCCAGAAGGAACGCGTGGCCAAAAGCACGGACTCGGTCTCCTCTCGGAACCGTGCAAGAAGGGCCTCCCCGGAGTCATCCCCCTGTTTTAATAGAGGATAGTTTATCCTTCCCTCAAGCAGATCGTAGACGGCGTTCATATGCCGGTAGCTTGTAAAAAGAATGAACGCACGGCCCCTGGTCTTCTCCAATATCTCTTGTATATGAAGCGATGCCTCTTCGACAAAGTCCGGACTGTCCGGTTCGCTCTTCATATCCGGGAGATAAAGAATAACCTGCGAGGCATAGTCAAAGGGAGAAGGAAAGGACCTCTCTGCTGCGTCTGCGATCCCCAGCCGTTTCTTGATGAATCCGAAGCTCCCCCCGGCCGTTAATGTGGCCGAAGTCAGCACCGCGCAGGAGACCTTGGAAAAAACTTTCCCGGCCAGATCATTGGAGACATCTATCGGCGATGCATGAAGGAAGACCCCTTTCCCACGGATCTCACGCCAGTAGACCCTATCCGGATCTTTCGCCTCCATGATCCGCTGAAGATCGCCGGATAACTCACCCGTCCTTCCGGCGCATGAGGCAAGCGCCTCGCCGCCGGATACGATTTCCTTGAGTTCTCCTTGCAGCCGGCCAAGGAGAATCATCAACTGCGAGCTCTTCAATAAAAGGCCGGCATCCGTCTTCTCCTTCAGAAGGCGCATTCTTTCCGGCCCGTGCACGAAAGACGAAAAAAAATCCATGGACTTTTCCTCAAGCTCAGAGCAGGTCTTTCCAATCCTGACCGCGCCCTTTTTATTCTTGAGATCATGAAGCCCTTGGCGTGTGTCCCGAATCAGTTCGGAAACCCGGTAATTGCTGACCTGAAAGCCGAAGTAATGGGTTGCGACCTCCTCGATCAGGTGGGCCTCATCGAAGATCACCGCATCATAGGCCGGGATCACCTCGCCATAACCCTTCTCCCTGACGGACAAATCGGCAAAAAAAAGATGATGGTTCACAATCACGATATCTGATTTGACCGCCTCCCTGCGCATCCGCGTGATAAAGCACTTTTCAATATCCGGGCACTGACTCCCCATGCAGGTTTCCGCCCCGGAATTGATCCTGCGCCAGAGCTGGGAGTTCACGTCCACGCCGTAGAGGTCCGCCGCATCCCCGGTTTTTGTCTTCCCAACCCATCTTTGCACCGTGCGGAAAAGCCTGGCCTCAATCGGGGTATCCAATAAGGGGAAGGCGCTGAACTTAAGAAACCGGTTCAGGCAGAGATAATTGGACCGCCCTTTCATGTAACTGGCAAGAAAAGGGATAGATAACGCTTTTCGGATCAGAGGGATGTCTTTGTAAAAGAGCTGTTCCTGAAGGGCTTTGGTCCCGGTAGAAACAATCACCTTCTTTCCCGACAGGACCGCCGGTATAAGGTAGGCCAAGGTTTTCCCGGTCCCGGTGCCTGCCTCCACCAGGACATGCCCCCCTTTCAGCAATGCCCGGTAGATCATGCGGCTCATCTCCGACTGCTGAGGCCTCGATTCATAGTCGGAAAGAATGCCGGAAAGACTTCCGGACCCGCCGAATATCTTCTTAAGATCTTTTTGAGGGTCAGACATTGATAAGATCTTTTTGAGGGTCAGACATTGATAATTTGATATTGGCGCCTCCCTATAAATCCGGCCGCTCTCCCTGCCATCTCTGATACAGTTCATGCTCGATGCCGATCACGTCGAGCACACGGCCCACCACAAAATCGGTCAGTTCCTCGATGGTCTTGGGATGGTGATAGAACGCCGGCATGGGAGGAAGGATCACCACGCCGAGACGGGAGAGCTTCAGCATATTCTCAAGGTGAACGGCCGAGAGCGGGGTCTCCCTCGCAACAAGGATCAAAGGCTTTTTCTGTTTGATCATCACGTCCGCGGCCCTGCGCATCAGGTTGTCGGCAAGACCGCAGGCCACGGCCGCAAGGGTCCCCATGGAACATGGGGCGATGATCATCCCCTCCACGGGATTGGACCCGCTGGCAGCGGGTGTTTCAAAATCATAGTTATTAAAGACCCGTATCGAAGCGGGATTGATGCCGAGCTTCTTCTTCAGGACCTTACGAGGGTCTTCTTTTCCCTTGAGAAGGTCAATGCCCGTCTCTTCCCGGATCACGATCTTCCCGGCATCCGAGAGGATCAGGTCCACGTCGCGGCCCTTCCGGTTCAGGACTTCAAGAAGACGCAGACCGTACACCGCCCCGCTGGCGCCGGAGATGCCGAGGATCCATTTTTTATGATGATTCTTATGACTCATACAAGACTCAGGGGACATGCGTCCGTATTGTTAAACCTGACCAAAAACCGAACCACAGAGTGCACAGAGAAATACTCTGTGTTCTGGTTTATTTCGGACTGTCTGCCCTTAAACAACCTTACAACAGAATATCAAGGAGTGTAAAGGCAAATATGGTAACGCTGATATAGCCGTTCATGTTGAAGAAGGCCACGTTGAGCCGGGAGAGGTCCTTCTCGCTGACCAGCGAATGTTCATAAAAGAGGAGCCCCCCCACAGTCAGGACGCCAATGAGATAATAGACTCCCAGGCCGACAAGAAAAGTGATGATCAGAAGGATCATGAATGTGAAAGCATGGAAGACCCGTGCAAGGAGTAAAGAGGCCCTGACCCCGAGGAAACGTGGAATCGAGTGGAGTCCCGCCTTCCTGTCGAAGTCCACGTCTTGAATGGCATACAGGATATCAAACCCGGCCGCCCAGAAGAGAACGGCGAGGCTGAGGAGGATGACGGGAAGGTCCACGGATCCCCGAACGGCGATCCAGGCGCCGGCCGGCGCAATCCCGAGGGAGAGGCCGAGAACCATGTGGGAATACCGGGTAAACCTTTTGGTGAACGAATACCCCAGAATGATGAAGAGGGCGACCGGGGAAAGAATCAGGCAGAGCCGGTTCAAGGAAAAAGCGGCCCATTCGAAGAGGATGACCGATGCCGCGAGCATCACCATGGCCTGCCTCGTCGTGATGATCCCTTGAGGGATCTCCCGCTCTGCGGTCCTGGGGTTGGCGGCATCGAGATCCCTGTCCACAATCCGGTTGAGGGTCATGGCGGCTGTTCTTGCGCCGGCCATGGCCAGAAGAATCCAGAGGAGCTTGTCAACCGGGGGGATTCTCTTCTCGGCAAGCAAGGCCCCCATCAGGGCAAACGGAAGGGCAAAAACCGTATGGGGAAACTTGATCATCCTGAGAAGATTTCTGAGCGTCTGCATCATAGGCTGGAAGAATGGTCTCTTTCGTGTCTAAAACGTACCGACCGTATTTACGAATAAGGCCGCTAAGTTGAACCGCACGGAAAGCGGGGCTGCTATTGACTCAACATCCGGGTCAGATAACGGTTGAGATTTCTATGATCCTTGGGTTTCATCCCGGTGATCTCCACCCCGCAGAGATACCGCCAGCCTGGATAGGCTTTGGAGTTCTGGATATGCCTGACCACGGCCGTTCCCTGCACCAGGCTGAGTTCAGGGAGGGCAATCTTCAGATCACTGATAAATTCCTCTTTCTCGAATATCCGGTTGCAGGTGATGAGCAGCCCATGAAGACCGATATCCACTGCCACACCCCGCTCTTTTCCCAGATCGACCTGGATCGGTTCTCGCAGGATATTTTTGAAACGGTAGGCATGAATATCCTGTACGGTCTCGATCTCGGACGGATAGCCCGCCCTGAACTCACCGGATGCCATGTCCATCTCCGACAGGAGAAAGGATTGAAAATGAAAGCGGGTCCCGCGCCTTGAGTCATATTCCAGGGTAAGGGATCCTTTACCGTTCAGGATGGATTTCACTTCCTGAGGGATCTCCGCCCGAAGCAGAATATAGGCGTTGAGCGGGGAATGATCAACCCCGGACACCTTGGCATGAAAGGAGCGCGGAAAGGATCCCGCAGAGAGCCTGACTTCAACCTGGCTTCCAAGCGCCCATTCGAGGTTCCTCCGCACCTCTTGGCCGGAGGTGATCACCTCCTGTATGGTCTTCTTCCTGCCGAAAAAATTCCGCACCATGGTCAGACGGTTCCCTTCCGGGGTTTCTACTGAATGCATAGATTCAACTCCCTGTAAATTGCGTTGAGCACCTCACCCTTGCGTCTCGTCCATAAAGGGGCCACGAGAAGATCACCCGGGGCCTCGCCCATGAAACGGTGGATCACCATGCGTCCTCCGATCCCATCAAGGATTCTGCAAACCAGACGGACATATTCTTCCATCTCGAAAAGCCGCACCCTCCCCTGAATATACTCCTGTTCCAGGGGAGCGCCTTTGATGATGTGAAGATGGTGGAGTTTGATCCCCTGAATTCCCATATCCAGCACAGCCTGCACGGTCTCCATCATCTCCTGTTCGGATTCTCCGGGAAGTCCGAGGATGACATGCGCGCAGATCGGGATCCCCCGTGCCTGCGCCCGAGAAACCGCATCCTTAAAACAGGCAAAATCATGACCCCGGCGAATCTCCCGTAAAGTCCTGTCGTGAGCGCTCTGAAGCCCGATCTCCAGACAGAGATAGGGGAGCCGATCCTGATAGGAACTGAACAGGTCGAGCACCGGCTCCGGCAGGCAGTCGGGCCGTGTGCCTACGGATAGTCCCACCACATTCGGAACTCTTAGCGCCTCGTCCCAAAGCCTTTGCAATCTCCGGACCGGGGCATAGGTGTTGGTGAACGGCTGAAAGTAGGCGATGAATTTCTCGGCATGGAACCGGCTTCTTGCAATCTCCATGCCTTTAGAAACCTGCCGGACAACCGGCTGGTCCGGGTCGTTCCAGGCGGATGCGGACCCGGACGGCCCGCAGTACGCGCATCCTCCGGCGCCGAGCGTGCCGTCCCGGTTCGGACAGGTCATCCCCGCATGAACCGGGATCTTGTGCACGCGGCAGCCGAACTGCTTTCTGAGTTCATCGCCGATGGTCCTGACCGTCACCGGCTTTCTGATCGTCTCTATATGCATATCCCTGTTACTGCTTGGCATAAAGCGTAATGAACGTTGAAACCCCGTCCTTATCCTCAAGGAGTTTCGCCGTCTGTTCGGCCTCAGCCCGATCCGGATAACGCCCGACCCGGACCCGGTGAAAGGTCCCCTTTCCTGGAACCGTCTTCGGCAGGATGTAGGACGGGTAGCCTTTCTGTTTCAAATGACCCGCCAGCTTCTCCGCTGCCGACCGATCTTCAAATGCGCCGACCTGTATGGTGTACTGCGAGGCCATGATCTTTTGAGTCTCAAAAACAGCAGGGGCCGAGGCCTCCCGGCTCTCAGCGGATCCGGCAGCCTCCGTACGCGCCGAAGGACTCTCTTCGGGCATGGGCTGAGGCGGCGAGGCCCCGACAACCGGTGAGGGAGAAGGAGAAGGAATAGATGGAATCGGTCCCTGGTCCGAGATCCCGTCATTCGGTCCCTTTTTCGAGAGTTCATCATAAAAAGTAAATTCGGATTTAGGCGCCGGCGCTCCCACCTCGGCCTGATGCCCGCCCGCATCCGGAGAAGCGGAAACCTCGGCTGCCTGCTTTTGGACATCGCTGGTGATTGGGAAATAGCGGCCGACAAGGAATCCGAGCGCAAAGACCAGGATGCAGGTCACAACGGCTCCTGAGATCATCAGCTTGTTCTTCTTGTCGTCCAGATGAAATTCATCATCTTCCACGATCTTATCCAGATCCATCATATCCTTTTCCATAGACTCCTCCGACCGGCAAAACACGCATTGTCAAAACCTAACCACAGAGCTGTGGTTTCATCTCTTATCATTTTCGATTACATCTTCTCCGGAGCGGAAACGCCCAGGAGATTCAGGGCATTCCTGATCACGGTTCGCACAGCCCCCACGAGAAAGAGCCGGGCCGAATTCTTCTCCTGTTCTTCAGAAATGATTCGCTGCTTGAAATAGTATGCATGGAGCCGCGCAGCCAGTTCCTGCAGATAGAAAGGAATCCTGTGCGGCTCCAGGGCCAAGGCCGCGCCCTCCACCACTTCGGGATAGGCGCCGAGAAATCTCATCAAATCTTTCTCTTCCGGAAGTGAAAGGAGGTCGAAGTTGACATCGCCGCTTTCCGGGATCGGGATCCCCTTGTCCCCGGCCTGGCGGAATATGCTGCAGATCCTGGCGTGGGCATACTGCACATAATAAACCGGATTTTCATTGCTCTGGGTTTTGGCGAGATCCAGGTCGAAATCCAGATGCGAATCCGACCGCCTGAGAAGAAAAAAGAAACGGGCCGCATCGGTTCCCACCTCCTCGATCACCTCGGACAGGGTGACGAACTCACCGCTTCTCTTCCCCATGCGCACCGGCTTCCCCTCTCTCAACAGATTCACCATCTGAATCAGCAGGACCTGGAGGGTATCGGCATCGTGACCCAGGGCCCGTACCACGCTCTTTATCCTTGGGATATATCCATGGTGATCGGCCCCCCAGATGTTGATCAGGCGGTCAGCCCCTCTCCCCAGCTTGTCACGATGGTAGGCGATATCCGAGGCAAAATAGGTGTACTCGCCGTTCCCTTTGATCAGGACCCGGTCCTTGTCGTCGCCGAACAGGGAGGTCCTCAGAACCAGGGCGCCGTTCTCTTCCTCAAAGACAAGATGCTTCTCTTTCAGCTCGGAGATGCACGCCTGGACCTTTCCCTGCTCATAGAGGGACTTCTCGGAGAAAAAAAGATCGAACCGGACCCCCATTTTTTTTAGGTCCGACCGGATGGCATCGAGCATCATCCTGCAGCCTGAATCGGAAAGCGCCGATATCGCCGCAGCTTCGTCCATGGAGAGAAAGCGGTCCCCTTCTCGATCCCGGACCTGCCTCGCGATATCCATGACATATTCGCCTGGGTAGACCCCCTCCGAAGGGAACGGGACCGATCCATCGAAGAGTTGACGATACCGGAGCCAGACGGACCGGCCGAGGTCCTTCAACTGTCTCCCGGCGTCATTGATATAAAACTCACGGGATACCTCATACCCTGAAGCATTCAGTATCCGGCAGAGGGCATCACCGACCACGGCCCCTCGTCCGTGACCGATATGGAGAGGACCCGTAGGGTTGGCGCTGACGAATTCCACGATGACACGGGACCCCTTGCCCAATTCGGACCTTCCGTAGGCATCCCCCTTGGCCTCAATATCTTTTAGGACCTTGACCCAGTAGTCTTCCTTTAAAAAGAAGTTGATAAAGCCCGGGCCGGCCACTTCGCACCTGGCGATCAACCCATCCGGATCCGATAGATGGTCGATCACGACCTTTGCGATCTCTCGCGGGGAGCGCTTGAGGTCTCTGGCCAGGACCATGGCCAGGTTGGACGCAAAATCACCGAGCAGGGAATCCTTGGGAATATCCAGTTGGATTGCAGGACGCCTGTTCAGCGGAAGCGTCCCGTCCTCTCGGGCCCGGTCGATGGATCCGGCCAATATCTCGGTCAGTGTCTCTTTCAAATCCAACAACCTCACAAAGGTTTTTGACATCTTTTGTTCAAACATATTATTATATATATTTTAAAGGATGTGTCAAATATAAACGCTGATTCGTGTGTGCGACAAATTTATGGGTAACCATTTCTCTAAGAGCGTCATTCCCCGACCCTCGATCAAGCCTACCCTCCGCCCCCCAATCGGGCCTGTCCTCCGACTTCATCGGGGGATCGGAGGGCAGGCTTGATCGGAGAATTTAGGATCGTTGACACGCTCTTTCCGCTGTGTAGCGTCATTCCACGACTCGATCGTGGAATCCAGACGCCAAGGTGTGGATGCCGGATCAGGTCCGGCATGACAACCATATGTAATCCTGATGTGTACCAACTTTTTTGTGCAGACCCATAGCTAAACCCGATGTTGACA
>MNYV01000167.1 GCA_001873285.1 Nitrospirae bacterium CG2_30_53_67 | reverse complement strand
ACCTTAAAGGTGAAAACGATTCACCCTCACCCTGCCCTCTCCCATCAAGGGAGAGGGAATAATTTTGGAATTTCTATCGCGGAATTTAGGTGACCACAGCGCCTTGCAAAATCAAAAGGACCCTGTTAAAGTGATACCGGTTCAGGGCTTTTTCAGCCGGTACAACATGCTGACATAGGTAACAAATGAACCTATGGACATGGGTAACATGTTAAACTACAGGGCAAGGAGGTATGCATGGATCTCTCAACCGTGAAACTCGACATTCCCAAGGACTGCAATATCATTCTGGGGCAGACGCACTTCATCAAGACCGTGGAGGACCTCTACGAGGTCATGGTGGGCCAGGTCCCCTCCTGCCGTTTCGGTCTGGCCTTCTCCGAGGCATCGGCTGAATGCCTGATCCGGAGCGATGGAAATGATCCCGAACTGATCAAGGCCGCCGTCGGCAACATGCAGAAGATCGCAGCGGGGCATACCTTCATCATCGTCATGAAGGATGCCTTCCCCATCAATGTCTTAAACGCCGTGAAGAGCTGCCCCGAGGTCTGCACGATCTTCTGCGCCACGGCCAATCCTGCGGAGGCGGTGATCGCGGAGACCGGCCAGGGTAGAGGCATCATAGGGGTCATTGACGGCTCACCGCCCAAAGGGGTGGAGCAGGAGAAAGACAAGGCCTCCCGCCTGGACCTTCTTCGGAAATTCGGATACAAACGCGGGTGAAACGGTTATTGCGATATCCCATTTTAGACCAGCCGGGAAGGGATTTGATTTTTATTGACAGGACATCTTTTGTTTTGATATGTTTAAAAAAAGTCGGCGATGGAGTTCGCCGTTGACTGCTTCCCCAAACGAAGCTGATGACT
The DNA here is from genome assembly GCA_001873285.1 of Nitrospirae bacterium CG2_30_53_67. Lineage (NCBI taxonomy): Bacteria > Pseudomonadati > Nitrospirota > Nitrospirae bacterium CG2_30_53_67. The sequence goes on along the minus strand of MNYV01000167.1, from coordinate 9,124 downwards.
CCTACTCTTTAGAGCGAAGGGTAGGATTTTTTTATGCCCTGAAAGGAGAGATCCCATGCATGAAGTCTGGGGAATGGCGGCGCTATGGATAGGACTTGCCTTGATCGCCACTTTACTTTCCATCTGGTTTCGAATTGCAACCGCTCTTTCTGAAATCCTTGTCGGCACGGTCGCACAATTAGTCATAGCGGCTCTTATTGGAACGACGCTTGGCGCCGATTTGCCGTGGATCAAGTTCTTATCGGGAACAGGCGCTATCGTATTGACCTTTCTTGCAGGCGCTGAGCTGGACCCGGCGGTGTTCAAAGCAAAATGGAAAGAGGCAACCGCAATAGGCCTTGTCTCATTCTTTGCCCCTTTCCTCGGATGTGCCGCTGTTGCCTATTATCTGCTGAACTGGACGGTCAGGGCGAGCTGGCTTGCCGGGGTTGCGCTCTCCACGACATCGGTAGCAGTGGTTTATGCGGTCATGCTCGAACTGGGGCTGAACAAGACGGAGTTCGGGAAAACGGTCCTGGCTGCATGCTTTATCACCGATCTCGGCACGGTCATATCGCTCGGCCTGATATTTGCGCCCTTTACAGGCAGGACGTTAATCTTTGCTGCCGTCAGCATCACTGCCTTTGTCGCCCTTCCCTACCTCACCCCGAGGTTTTTCAAAAAATACGGGGGGAGGCCGTCTGAGCCTGAAGCCAAGTATCTCCTTCTCATACTGTTCGGGCTCGGCTCGCTGGCCGTATGGTCGGACAGTGAAGCCGTGCTGCCGGCCTATGTCGTAGGGATGGCGCTTGCAGGAACGGTCGGCAAAGATCATGTTCTTATCCGGAGATTACGAACGCTGACCTTTGGTCTTCTTACCCCTTTTTACTTTATCAGGGCAGGTTCCTATGTATCTGTCCCGGCTGTTTTTGCAGCTCCAATGGCGCTTCTCGTTCTCTTCATGACAAAGATGGTCACCAAGGTCATAGGAGTTTACCCTGCAACAAGATTTTATAGATATGCGCAAAAGGAAGGGATTTACACCACGCTTCTCATGTCCACCGGCTTGACCTTCGGCTCCATTTCCGCCCTTTTCGGTCTGAACCATGGGATCATAGATCAATCCCAGTATTCACTTCTCGTTGTGGTTGTTATCGGGAGCGCCGTAGTGCCGACACTGATCGCAAACGCATTCTTTATTCCAAAATATCTGCTGCCGGAAGGGAGACCCGAGGAAGCGCCGGATGGATCTTTGGAAATTTCACCGGGCGGCAGCCCTGAATAAAAAGGAGGTCATCATGTTTAAGAAAATACTCATTGCATTTGACGGTTCACCTCAATCCTATAAAGCGTTTGAGTTTGCCCTTAATATGTCGAAACTCTGCCCTGTCGCCGCCCCTGAGATCACCGTGCTTTCAGTCGCACAGCCTCCGGAGCCTGCCGACATCGTCGAGGTGGATGCGATCATTGACAGCGCGACGCAGCATTATGAGGGACTTTTCGAAAAGCTCAGGGAAAAAGCAAAAGAGAGGAATCTTGAAATCAAGACGGAAGTTGTTGTAGGACATCCTGCCGATCAAATCGTGAGATATGCGAAAGAAAAGAATTGTGATATGGTGATCGTGGGACAGCGGGGTAAATCCAAGATAAAGAGCTGGCTTCTTGGTTCAGTCTCGAAAAGAGTCTCGACCTATTCTCCCTGCACGGTAATGATCGTGAAATAGAGGCGGTCTGAAGGAGATCAACCATGAACGAAGATTTTGCCGGACTCCGTGACGAAATGATCCGGACTATTGACGAGGTCTCCACAGTGGAAGCGGTTCCCGAGTGTCCATGCAGCGACCTGCGCCGAAAACTCATGGAGAACCGTTTCAATCTCGTTGTGGTCGGGCAGTTCAAGCGCGGCAAGACCACCTTCATCAATGCCCTCCTCGGCGCCGACCTGCTTCCCACGGCCGTGGTCCCGCTGACCTCCATTGTGACCGTGATTGAATACGGGGACTCCGTGACGATCAAGGTCTTCCTGAACAATGGAGAGAACAAGGAAATCCCGCTGGAGGAGCTTCCCCTCTACGTGACCGAGAGCGGCAACCCCAGGAATAAGCGGGATGTGGCCGAGGTGAGCATCCAGTATCCGTCGCCGTATCTTCGGGAGGGTGTGCGGCTCATCGACACGCCGGGGGTCGGTTCCGTGTACCAGCACAATACGGACGTAGCCTATGAATATCTCCCGCGCTCCGATGCGGCGGTCTTCCTGATTTCGGTGGACCAGCCGCTGAGCAAGGCCGAACTGGATTTTCTCAAGGATGTCAAGCAGTACTCGGACCGGATATTCTTCATCCAGAACAAGGCCGATTACCTCACACCCGAAGATCTCAAGGAGTCTCTTGCCTTTACGGGAAGAGTCCTCCAGGATGAGGCGGGATACGAAACCATCGAGGTCTATCCCCTCTCCGCCAGGCTCGGACTGGAGGGGAAATTGAACCGGGACCCGGCGGCCCTCGAAGCGAGCCGTCTCACGGTATTCGAAGAGAGGCTGCACAGGTTCCTTGTGGAAGAGAAGGGAGGGATCCTGATCCGTTCGGCCGCTAAAAATCTTCTTAAGGTCCTCTCCGAGGCCATCCTCAGGGCGGAACTGGAATACAAGTCCATGAATACCCCCCTGGAATTGATCCAGAAAAAACTGGACACCTTTGAAGAAAAACAAAGGGAGATCGAGGCCGACAAGAATGATTTTGAGATTCTCCTCGAAGGAGAGACCAAGCGGATCATTGAAAAGATCCTGGACCCGGACCTGAATGCGGCCAAGAAAGATCTGGCCCAAGGCCTCGGTCCCGCCTTCGAGGATTTCTACGCCCGAAACAGAAGCCTTTCACCCGGAAAGCTGAGAAAGGCCCTTGAAGAATTTGTTGTCCACCAGGTCAAGGAGTATGACACGGTATTCCGGAAGAACGAAGACACCAAGATCTCCATGGCGTTTGAGAAGGGATGCGAACGGTTCGTGACCAGGATCAATGAGATCATAGATGCTCTTCTGCACTATGCCTCCGATCTTTTTTCCGTGGGTTTTGAGACCTTTGATGCGGAATCCCTGTGGACCATGAAATCCTCTTTCTATTTCATCTTCAAGGATGAACCGATCATGGTGGAAATCCTTGGAAATGCGCTGACCACCATGATGCCCCGCTTCCTGAGCCATCCCATCATCGCGAGAAGCATGAGGCGTTATCTCGCCGCCATGATCGAGCAGCAATCGGGCCGGATCCGCTGGGACTTTGTGGAAAGACTTCAGAAGAGCAAACTGGAGGTCCGCTGGGTGATGTTCGCCAAGATTGACGAGACGATCCAAGAGATTCGGAATGCGGTTCAGCGGGGGATCGCCCGCAAAGAAAAGGGCAAGGAAGAAGCGGCTAAACGTGAGACTGAGATCCGGACGGATCTGGATCATCTGTATGCCTTGAAAGAACGGGCGCTCCGGATACTGGATCGTTCCGGCCGGCATCCGGATCCGCATCATTTGGGGTCATAGTTTAGAGTTCTAAGTCCGTTCAGCGGCAAACCCAGGCCCGCCCAAAAGAGATTCCACATTCCCAGCGCTATGCAAACAGGCCGCCTCTTTCAAGACTGCTGAAAGAAGCACTGAGAAGCGGCGAGCGGAATGAGAATATGGCCCGTGCCCATCCGGAACATGGGTACAAACTTAAAGAGGCAGACACGACTGCTTTGTTGCCGAAACACGCGACCATCTCGAACACATAACGCCGAAGATCAACGGGTTCCTGACGACGCTCTACTCCAGGATTGAGGAGATTGCATGATGAAGATTTCAATAATAATGATTAAGAAGGAGATAAGGTATGTCGAAGATCAAAAAGGTATTCGCAAGAGAGATACTGGACTCAAGGGGTAATCCGACCGTCGAGGTGGACGTGGTCCTAAATAACGGCATTCTGGGAAGGGCCGCCGTTCCCTCCGGTGCCTCAACGGGAAGTAAGGAGGCGGTTGAATTGAGAGACGGAGACAAGAGCCGTTATCTCGGCAAGGGCGTCTTAAATGCAGTAAATAATGTCAACGAAATTATCGCTCCGGAAATAATCGGTAGAAATCCCTCAGAACAGAAAGAGATAGATTCCCTTATGATCAAGATTGACGGTACAGAGAACAAAGGCAGGCTGGGCGCCAATGCGATATTGGGTGTTTCCATTGCCGCAGCAAAGGCAGCGGCTCAGGATAAAGGATTATCTGTTTTTAAATATCTCGGAGGAGATGACGCAAGGCGGTTACCGATCCCTTTTTTTAATATCCTCAATGGAGGAAAACATGCTGATAATAATGTTGATATTCAGGAGTTCATGATCTCACCAACCGGCGCAAAAACATTCAGAGAGGCTCTCAGAATGGCTGCCGAGACGTATCATAATTTGAAAGCGGTTTTAAAATCAAAAGGAGGTTTATTGTGTTTGAACTTGATATCCCTGGTTTCGGTCATGTTCGTTTGGAGTATTTAGTTTCTGATTTTACAGGGACTCTTTCCGTTGACGGGAAACTTTCCCCCGGCGTCAAGGAGCGGATGAATAGAATATCGGAATTCTTAAAGATACATATTCTGACCGCAGACACCTTCGGCAAGGCAAAGGCCGAACTCAAAGACATCCACTGCACGATCCATATTCTGACAGGTGACAATCACGATGTTCAAAAAGAACACTATATAGCCGATCTCGGCGCCGAGAGTTTGATTGCCTTCGGCAACGGGAACAATGACCGGCTGATGCTTAAAACCGCCAAGATAGGTGTTGTTGTTTGCCTGAATGAAGGCTGTGCCGCTGATGCTGTCAAAGCGGCTGATATCTTGGTCACCTCGATTGCAGACGGCCTTGACCTGTTGCTGAATCCAATGAGACTGAAGGCGACATTGAGGTTTTAATGAAAAAAGACAAAATGTTTTTCGGCTTCGGAAAGAATGTTTTCTTCGCCGGGCTGGTGAGTTTTTTCATGGACTTAAGCTCCGAGATGATCTATCCGCTTATTCCGCTTTTTCTGTCAAACGTCCTGGGAGTGAATAAATCGGTGATCGGTCTGATCGAAGGGGTTGCAGAATCCACCGCCAGTCTGCTCAGGGTTTTTTCCGGCTGGTTCTCGGACCGGATCGGGAACCGCAAATGGCTCATGGCTGCCGGGTACGGCATCTCCACACTCAGCAGGCCGATCATTGCGCCGGCAACGGGATGGCATCAGGTGATGGGATCGAGATTCATGGACCGGTTCGGCAAGGGGATCCGTACCGCGCCGCGCGACGCCATCATCGCCGAGTCCACGGAAAAGTCGCGCCTCGGGCGGGCATTCGGCTTTCACCGCTGCATGGACACCATGGGCGCTGTTGTCGGGCCTGCGCTGGCTTTTTTCTTTCTCGGTATCTTTTCGAATGATTATCGCAAGGTCTTCTGGCTCTCAATGATACCGGGAACCGTTGCCGTGCTGATCATCATCTTTTTCATCACGGAAAAGAAAAAAACCGCTGCTGCGCAGTCGGAGAGGCCGAAGCTGACGCTCAAGCATTTCGACTGGAAGTTCAAGTTTTTTGTCATCATTGCCGCCCTCTTCGCCGTCGGCAACTCAAGCGATGTTTTCCTGATCCTTCGGGCGGAGCAGGTCGGGATCCCGGCAGTCACGATTCCCGTGGTCTATCTGATCTTCAATCTCGTGTATTCGCTCTCAGCCGTTCCTGCAGGGATGGCAGCAGACCGGTTCGGCAGAAAGAGGATCATCCTCCTGGGGTTCGTGCTCTTTACTATACTCTATTATGGCTTTGCAGCCGCATCGAGCACAAAAGCCATCTGGATACTGTTCGGGTTCTATGGTCTCTTTATGGGATTGACCGAGGGGATTCAGAAGGCGTTTCTCGCCACGATCATCCCGACGGACTTCAAGGCAACGGCCTTCGGTGTCTATACCACTGCCGTCGGCCTTGCCATGCTCCCCGCCAGCCTTATCGGCGGTTGGCTCTGGGATCATATTTCACCATCGGCTACTTTCTATTTTGGAGCAATAACCGCTTCCCTTTCGGCCATATTATTTGTTATATTCATCGTATTCGTCAATAAAGAGACTGAAAAAAAAGTTGACTGCATTCTGCGCTGAAAGAGGAGGGGGCCATGTCTAAAATAACCAAGAAAAGATCTCAAAAGGCCGGACTCCCGCCGGGAACCCTGGTCCACATAGGCGAGAAAAAAACGGAGAAGCTTAAAATTACAATCATGGATTATAATGAAACACAATTAGAAGAGAAAGAAGCTCAAACGGTTGAAGAATGCCTACCCTTCAAGGAGAGGCCGACGGTCACATGGATCAACATAGACGGCGTTCATGATCTTAAGATCATAGAAAAGATCGGGCAGCTTTTTAAACTGCATGCCCTGACCCTCGAGGACATCGTGAATACGGAACAGCGGCCGAAGATGGAGGATTTCCCTGAATATATATTTATCGTCATGAAGATGCTTTACTGGGACAAGGCAGCCCACCGGATTGAGACCGAACAGGTCAGCCTGGTGCTCGGTTCAAACTTCGTGATCTCCTTTCAGGAGGAGAAAGAAAGGGACGTCTTCAATCCCATCCGGGAAAGGATCCGGAAATCAAACATGAAAATCCGGAAGATGGGAGCCGACTATCTGGCTTACTCCCTGATCGATGCCGTGGTAGACAGCTACTTCTTGATCCTGGAGCATATCGGAGAGTGGATCGAGGAGATTGAAGAAGTGCTGGTAAGCGCCCCCAGGACGGAAACCATGCATGCGATCCACGGCCTGAAGAAAGAGATGATCCTGTTACGGAAGTCGGTCTGGCCTCTCCGGGAGGTTGTGAACAGCCTTGAGAGAGGCGAATCCCCCCTGATCAAGGAGTCCACCGGGATCTTCCTCCGGGACGTGTACGACCATACCATCCAGGCCATGGATACCATCGAGATATTCCGTGACATGACCTCGGGTATGCTCGACCTCTACCTGTCGAGCATCAGCAACAAAATGAACGAGGTCATGAAGGTCTTGACCGTCATCGCCACCCTGTTCATTCCCACTACGTTCATCGTTGGTGTTTACGGAATGAATTTCGAATACATGCCGGAACTGAAATGGCGTTATGGATATCTTCTCACCTGGATGGTGATCATCGGGGTCACATCGGCCATGCTGTTCTATTTCAAGAAGAAAAAATGGTACTGAAAACCTGTTGATAAGTCATCGCATGAAATTTCCAATGGGGACAGGATGAGGTGTAACGGGTTTCACGAAATTCAGGATGGTGTTCTCTATGGTGGCGTAGTCACCGCCGAAGTGGTGGCCGCTCTTCATACGCAGGATGTGAACATCATCTCCCTTGAGCCCCGGACAGATGGATTCACTTTCTTCCTCCTCGCCATAGACGCAGAGCACAGGGCGCTGGATGCGCGCCGCCTCCGGCGGAACGTTTAGCGCACCGGGGCGCCGCTCGTCCCTGATCCAGTCCCCAACGTGGATCTCGACATTGGCATAGTCTCCAGGCGCCAGCAGGGCAACCAGCCTGACATGGGCCTGGATATCCAGTGGAAGACGGTTGACAAGAAAGGGGAGCCAGGAGGCGCCGAAGGAGTAACCGACCAGCAGCACGCTCTGCTTATTCCATGCCTTCATGTAATACCTCACAACCTCACCCAGGTCGCGCGAAACCTCGGATGGTTTGCGCGGCTTCCAGAAATACTTCAGGCTGTCGAAGCCGATGGTCGATACCCCCATTTTCTGGAATGCATATCCGAAGTCCCGGTCGAGATCGGCCCATCCACCGTCGCCGGAGAGGATGATCGCCAGAATGTCGTTCTCCGCATCGGCAGCCGGCAGTTCAACCAGAGGGAGCTTCCCGATATGGGCCTTGTTCTGATCAGGCGGCAATCCCCCGGCCAGGAGATCAGGCGGGCTCATCAGAGAAAGCACGACCGACAGCGCCATGAAAAACGTCAGGCATGACCTCATTAAGAGATCCCTTCTGATGACGGTCACGCGGGTTGTATCTTTATCCCATCTCCCTTTCATGGCGTGGTCGGTTCTCCTCTCTTCTCGTCTTTCTGCTTTGTCCTCGATGAATATTTCTCTTTCACCGCAGGTGTCTCCAGGGTTGCTCAGTCCACAGTTCCTGAAAGAGGGCTCTGCTTTGTTTATCTACAATCCGACTTCTCCCACAGGATCAAAGCACGATGGTTTTTTCTGTTTCTTCATGATCGATGAACAGCGATCGACATATAAATCGCAAGCAACCCGATTAATATCGTGAAAACCAGGATGGTAGAGAGGACTCCCAAAGCTCCTTTCCTGTCCTTTTGCTTCATATAGCTGATCAAGGCAAATAACGATGCCGTTCCGGTCAATATAAAAATCAAAACGGACAACCAGACAAGCCCGTGATAGATCGGCACAGGTGCATCTCTCAAGGGTTGGAAATAGATCAGGGAAAAAAACAGCAAAAAGCCGACCATGAAAACAATCTTAATCAATCTCTCCATACAGAACCTTTCCGCCCGGTACGTTACCATATTTACGGACAGGACCACTTAGAATACGGCGCCTTTGGGGTATCCGAATTTTGTTACTACTCCCCACTTGTCCTGAGGCTCGTCATTGATGCTCCCAAACCAGATCAGATATATGTTTTCCGCATCTGTATATTGCCATTCCTCAAAGGAGGCACCTGGCTTCAGCACACCCAGCAAAGCTTCCTGCGGTCCAAAGAATGGCGGTTGAGGAACCACGCCTACATCGGCCCTTTCCGGCTTCCCCATGATGCTTTTAACGTTCTGTCTGGACATCCCGGTTTGCATGGACAAAAAATTCTGCTCAAGTGTTCGTGTTGAGGCACAGGCAAGACACAAAGAAACGACAAAAACCGGTATGATAATTTTAATTGGCCATTTCATTTTCATGCAATCCACCTTTTAGATAGCCTCATGTTCTTCATTCACCTTATTCCTGCATTTCCGAACGACATCATCCGGTATGAATTTTAACGCAAGAATAACCAGGCCTGGCACGATGACAAGGTCATCCAGATGGCCGATAACCAGGAAAAATAGGAAAAATAGGGACAGCGCCCATTTATTGTTAGGGCACTTGTAATG
>MNYV01000166.1 GCA_001873285.1 Nitrospirae bacterium CG2_30_53_67 | reverse complement strand
TTATCTTCTTTTTTCATGGATCCCCGGCTTTTTGAAAGCCTTCATAGGTCCAAGAAGTTTCGGGATATTAACATTTTCGAATATCTCTTGTCAAGAATTAATATCCATAAAACCTCAAATCTCAATAATCAGATCATCCGAAAAAAATATACTTAAAGTTTTCCGCAAAAACGGTCGAAAAGATTGAAAGAACAGAAATTTAAGGAGGTATGATATGGCACAAGTCAGCCGGATATTCAACGAGCCTTTTCAGGGAACTCCCGATGTTTTAACGAAGGTTAAACCCGACAAGGCCAACCAGAGCGCCGAGGCGTCCCGGTTCCAACGGTCCTATATCGCCCTCTGCTGTATTTTTGCGGTCCTTTTCAAGGAACCGGGAATTCTCTATCCGGTCATGGTATCCACCCTGATCACCCTGCTCAGTTCAACCCGCTACGAGCCATCGGTTTTGTTTTACCGGTACATCCTGATAAAGGTCCTGGGGAGGGAGCCCTGGCCCATTTCTGAAGACGCCTCAGGCAAGTACCTCCTGGGGAACAGTGCGGAGAAATTCATCTTCACGGTCATGGGCCTCTTTGTTTTTGCCGGCCTTTACCTGCAGGCCTGCGGCGCCGGCTTCTGGATCGTTCCTGTGGCCATTGTCGCGGCGGGCATGTCCCTGGCGGCCACCACTGGAATCTGCCTGATGGGCGTGTCTTACATCCAGGTGCGAAAACTTTTTTCCAAAAGATAAACCTTCTTAAACGGCCGGCGGATGTGAAACATGGAATTGAAGGTCAAGAAGAACGAAAACTGCCTTCTTTATAAGGGCCTGAACGTCAAGCTCTATAAACGGTGCGACTATTGTGAAAGCCGATTTTTTGAATGCCTCGGCACACAGTATAATACCGCGATCATGATGACGTTCACCCTTCTTCTCATCCTCAATTATCTGTCCGGTTACCCGATACTCTACAATCTGGGGATACTTCTGATTGTGGCCATACTCGTCATCCTGGGATTCCTGGTCAATACCAAAACAGACGAACTCTATCTCAATGCATTCGATTTGAAAAAGAAATCCATGGAGATGGAAAAACTGAATCGTGAACTCAGAAGCCTCAACGAATCCATGCATGCCCGGACCGAGGAACTGACCCGGGCCAATAAGGAACTGAGAAAGCTGGACCAGATGAAATCCGATTTCATCTCCATGGTCTCACACGAGTTCAGGAGCCCTCTCACATCCATCAAGGCCTTCTCCAACATCCTCCTCTATAACAATGAACTTGTCCGGCCGGAAGAGAGAAACGACTTTCTCAAGATTATAGACCAGGAAAGCGACCGGCTCACACGCATGGTCAATGATATCCTGGACCTCAGCAAACTCGAGGCAGGTAAGATGGAATGGAACATGCAGGACGTCTCCCTCCCGGATATCATCACAAAAGCAACCGGGTCCATTGCCCCATTGAGCAATGCAAAGGAGATCTGGATGGATACCGAGGTGGAGAAGGATCTCCCCATGGTCATGGGAGATGCGGACAGGCTCATGCAGGTCATCACAAATCTCCTGAGCAATGCCGTCAAATTCACCGGACAAAAAGGAAATATCCGGATTGCCGCCAGGTCCGCCGGAAATGAGATCCAGGTTTCTGTAGAAGACAACGGCATCGGGATCCCTGAAGATCAGAGGCAGGAGATCTTCAGCAAGTTCAAACAGGGGGGAAATGTCCTGACCGGCAAGCCCAAGGGAACGGGCCTGGGGCTTCCGATCTGCAAGGTGATCATCCACGCCCATGGGGGAATGATCTGGGCGGAAGGCAGGGCCGCCGGACAGGGAAGCCGGTTCGTCTTCACGGTCCCGCTTGCCAGGAAAGTCCTGTTGCAGGAAAGCATGCCGTCTCAGGAAGAAATGGCCGGATAATCCCGTCCTTTTCATAAAACGATTTTGGAGGTCATATGCTGAGCAACAAGATTCTGGTGGTGGACGACGAGCCCTGCATCCTCCGCTCCCTTCAGTTTCAACTGGAACGGGTGGGAAAACTCGACGTGATCACCGCCGAAGACGGGGAAGAGGCCATGAAATTGATCGAAAAAGAACGGCCCTGCCTTATCTTTCTGGACATCATGCTCCCCAGCAAGAACGGATACGAGATCTGCCGGCAGATCAAGACCGATCCCGGGCTGTCGGACATCCATGTGATCATCCTGTCTGCCAGAGGTCAGATCAATGAAATCAGCAAAGGGATTGAACTGGGCGCGGATGAGTATATGACCAAGCCCTTTGACCCGTCAGTTGTCCTGGAAAGGGCAAAAAAGATCTTGGCTGGAATTACCTGAATACCGGCGTGATCCGGGGGTCGCCCGGACCGGCCAGAATCCATTCGACACAAATTTTTTCTTCAATTTGGCAAGAACCTTATTTGTAAGTTAGGTTCTTCTCCCATCTATTGGGTAAAAAGGGTTCGAGGATTCAAGGGGTCAAGGGGTCAAGTGTTTGTTTTCCAGTGATTTGATCAGTGCCTTGAGCATCCGCTCAACCTCCTCAGGAAATCTTTTTGTTATTTTATAAATCTCCAAGCATAATTGATAAGACTGGGGCCCTTCCTTTAACTCCTTGTAGTGTTTGAGAACTTCACTTGACCCCTGGAATCCTTGACCCCTTGACCCCTGATGTCTTCACTCACTCTTTTGGAGATGAACCGTAAGTTATTATCTGTCCTTCCTCAAGTGGGAAAAGGCCCGTTTTCCTTTTTAACCGGCTGCAGCTTCCTTAAGAAGAGTTTATAGATCTGCCGTTCATCCGCCAGTTCGATCTTGAACATCAGGTTCACGATGGTGAACCGTTCCCCCTCCTGCGGGACCCGGCGCAGATAGTGGAGGATGTAGCCGTTCAGTGTCCTGTAACCGTTGCCCGGAATATCAAGGTGGAGCTGTTCATTCAGTTCCTGAATGCCGATCCGGGCGTCAGCCAGATATTCATTTTCGCTGACCTCCCGGCAGAGCTGGTCCTTCAGATCATACTCATCCTCAATCTCCCCGAAGATCTCTTCAAGGATGTCTTCCATGGTGATGATCCCCTGTGCAGTCCCATCGTCTCCCAGGACCACCGACATCATGATTCCCCGTTTCTGCATGGATTTGAAAAGGTCCCGGATCAGAGTGTCCGGTTTTACGAAAAAGGGTTTCGCGCAGTAGTCCGCAATCTCCCGGTCAAGCGGCTGGATGCGCAAAAGGTCCAGGGCATGCAGCAGGCCGACGATCCGTGTTCTGTCTCCCCGGTATACCGGGAGCCTCGTGTACCCGTTTCTGACGACCTCATCCATGGCCTGTGTTACGGATGCTTTCTCGCTCACCGAGATCACCTGATCCATGGGGACAAGGATGTGACGGACACGGATGTCACTGAAGTCAAAGATCTTCCTGATGATCCGGACATCCTCCAGCTTGAGCTTCTCGCTCCCTTGGGCGAACCGCCTGATCCACTCCAGATCCTCGTCTTCAACAAAGGGATTCTCCGACGGTTCTTTCACGCCTGTAAATTTCCGGACTAGACTATGAAAGCGGACTGAAAGTTCAATAAGCGGCTTGAAGAGGTCCATGCTGTACGAAAGGGGCCTGGCGATCAGGAGGGCGGCATCCTCCGCCCGGTGATAAAAAAACACTCTGGGGATGATCTCCCCAAAGATGATCAGCAGGGGGAGCTGAACACAAAAGATCATGATGATGGATGCCGCGAGCGAGATGCCGGGGAACATCCGAAAAACGAAAACCGACAGAAAGAGGGTACTGATCCCCGCTGAAAAGACCGTACCGATCATCAGGGCATAAGAGATCTTCCGGGGATCGGAGAGAATGCGCAACAGGGGCATGGCCCCGGGTTTCTGCTTATCCTTGAGATCGAGAAGCGTCAGTTTGTCGGAGACCATGAGAGAGATCTCGGAAACGGCAAAGAAGGCTTCGCCCAGGACGCCTGCAAAAACCCCTATGATCAGCCATACACTCATCAGCATAAAACGTCTACCCGTTTATGTCCGGACCGCCGTCGTCCTCTTGGTGCGCGCCGAGGTCCGTGACCATCAGTTCCAGGATCCGGACGTCCTTGATTCGGTACACCGAGATCTCAAGACCGCCGTATACGATCTTCTCCCCCCACTTCGGGAAATGACCGAGCTGGTCTACGACAAAGCCCCCGATGGTTTCATAGTCCTCACTCTCGATTGCGGCATGAAAAAGGTCGTTGAAATCCTCCAGTGGGAGCATGGCGGAGATCCTGCAGGTCTGCTCGTCAACCTTTTCCACGAGTTTCTCCTCGATGTCCCCCTCATCCTGGATCTCGCCGACAATCTCCTCAAGAAGGTCCTCGAGGCAGACCAGGCCTTCCACGCCGCCGTATTCGTCCACCACCATGGCCATATGAACATTCTGCTTCTTGAATTCCCTCAGAAGTTCGCTGATCCGTTTGGTCTCAGGGACATGCATGGCCGGATGCAGGAGATTGCCGGGCAGTTTCTGGCCTGGTGAAACCCCTTTAAGAACCAGGGGGAGAAGGTCCTTGGCGTACAGGATGCCGACAATGTGATCCCAATCCCCGGCATAAACCGGTATCCTGGAAAAGCTCGCCGCCTTGACCTTCTGAATCATACGGGACACATCCTCCTCCACGTTGACACAGAACATGTCCGGCCGAGGGGTCATGACCTCCTTGACCAGCGTCTTTCGGAAATCCATGACATTCTGTATCATCTCCCGCTCATACATCTCAGGGCCTGGCGAAGGTTTCATGACGAGTTTCTTAAAATCCCGGTCCTGGATCACACGCTTTTCCTGGATCCATCCTTCCCTTAATATGATGGAGGAAACTTTATCGAGTACAAAACGGACCGGAGTGATCATGAAATAAAAGACCTTGAGAACGGGAGATACGCTCCGGATATACCGGACCTCCCTCCCCTGGACCAAGGTCCTGGGAAGGAATCTGCCGAAGAAGAGATAGACTATGAAGAGGACCATGAGGGCAAGGACCCTGCACGGGGCATCCCGAAACACCCAGACCGTGACGACGACCAGAAGGATCCAGATGGCCTGATGCAGGATCAGGAGGGTCAGGAGCGTCTCCTGAGGCCTTTGAGTCAGAAAACGCAGGGCCGGGCTTTCATCCGCCTCGGCCATGGCCCGCACCTCCGACTGATCCAGGACAAAGAAGGATTTCTTGGAACCGGATACGAAGGAGGATAGCGCAATTAAGCTGAACGAAAAAAGGATATAAACAAATAAGGGGACGTCCAAACGGCTCTGACCTCACTCAAAGGGGACCTGACTGCAAACCCTGCACAGGCGCAGTCCTCGATGCCTCTCACTATCATTCATCTTTAATCATATTCGGAGTCAGTATGAAGAAGCGGCCTTCTTCCTCATGGACCCGCTTTAGAAATTCACAATGAAGACAATCCTTCATCTTCCTGGCAAATGTGCCCTGTATTTGACCTCCGCAGAGCGTTCCGGTAACGGCCCAGCAAAACCTGCCGGCATACTTGCCTCTATTCGTATGATCATATTCATTAGGCAAAGCCGCCGGGCATGTTCCCATCATCTCAATATTTGCGCCGCCCGGCTGCCGTCCGCATTCCTTCATTTCCCAGCAGTTTTTTCGTTCCATGTGTGATGCCTTTTCTTTTAAAACATATTTATATATATAACACATAGAAGCCGCTTTATCAAGTCCTGCCCCGGACCCAAAAACAGAATATATGAAAACATCAAAGCTGTTTATGCCTATCTTAATTTTTATATTGATTTATAATTATAATTATAATAGTATCTCAACATTTTAATATTATTCTATCGCAGAGGCAGGCATCGCTTCTAAAAGGAGATCATGAATGAACTGCTGGGAATTCAAGAAGTGCGGACGTGAAAAAGCAGGGGCAAAGGCCGCTGAGTTGGGTGTCTGTCCGGCGTATCCCGACCATGGGACCCATTGCGCCCGCGTAACCGGAACGCTGTGTGGCAACAAGGTGCAGGGAACTTTTGCCAAGAAGATACAAAGCTGCGTCGAGTGTGACTTTTACAAAAGCGAGTATTACGACAGAGGTTTCACAAAACTGATATAATGAAAACGCACATCGGATCGGTAGGGAAACCATGAACGAGATCAACAAATACAAGCAAGAGATCCTTGACGCCGTCTCAGACGGCATATTCGTCATAGACAGGGATTTCAACATCGTGTTCGCCAACAAGGCCATGCTCGATTTATGCAATGGGCTGACGGCAGAAGATGTCAACAAGAAAAAATGCCACGACCTGTCACATGGATGCCCCACGCCCTGCCCCGAAGAATGCCTTCAGGAGATCATCTGCCCCCATGCCGAAGCGTTTCAAAACGGCAGGGCAACATCGGTGGTGCATACCCATACCATGCCTGACGGCGCGAAAAAAACATTCCATATCGCTTCCTTTCCCATCAGAGATGAAAAAGGCCATGTTACTCATCTGATCCAGATCCTGCGGGACGTCACTGAAATGCATCAAACCAAAGAGGCGTTGATAAAAAGCGAGGAATTCATAAAGAAAATACTCGATACCGTTGATGAGGGTTTTATTGTCATAGACCCTGAGTACCGGATCGTCTCCGCTAACAAGGCATACTGCGAACAGGTGAAGTGTACGGCCAATAATATCGTAGGAGAACACTGTTACGATGTTTCGCATCATCGGGACCGGCCCTGTTTTGATGCAGGAGAGGAATGCCCTCCGGCACATACCTTTAAGACCGGGGAGCCTTGCGCGGCCGTCCATACGCACTATGACAGCGACGGCAATCCTGTTTATATAGAGACGAAATCCTATCCCATGAAAGACGCCTCCGGAAAGGTGACTGCGGTCATCGAGACATTGAATAACATAACGGAAAAGAAGACGCTCGAAGACCAGCTTCGCCACGCGCAGAAGATGGAAGCCGTCGGGACCCTGGCGGGCGGTATTGCGCACGATTTTAACAATATCCTTACGGCCATCATGGGCTACGCCAATATCGTGCAGATGAAGATGCAAAAAGACGATCCGGAGAGAGACGATGTGACGCAGATACTCGAGTCCGCTGAACGGGCCGCCAAGCTGACGCACAGCCTGCTTGCATTCAGCAGTCAGCAGGTCATGAACACGCAGCCGTTGAATTTGAACGAGATCATACGGAATATGGAGCGGTTTACGGCAAGGCTGATCGGAGAAAACATCGAAATCAGGACCATGCTCGGAGAGGGAGAGGTGATCATGATGGCTGATTCAGGCCAGATCGAGCAGGTTATGATGAACCTCATCGTCAACGCACGGGACGCTATGCCGAAGGGCGGCGTTCTGACCATACGATCAAAGGTTGTCGATGCCGATGAAGAATTCCTGAAATCCCAGAGCTATGTCAAACACGGAAGGTATGCGCTGGTTTCCGTGTCTGACACTGGCATCGGCATGGATGAAGAAACAAAAAGGAGAATATTCGAACCGTTTTTCACAACCAAGGAAATAGGGCGGGGGACCGGGCTCGGGCTTGCACTCGTATACGGTATCGTCAAACAGCATCATGGTTATATTTTAGTGGACAGCGAGCCGGGCAAAGGAACGTTATTCAGGATTTATTTCCCTTTAATCGAGCCGCCTGTTGAAAGGAAACCGACAAAGAAACATGAGCATCTTCCTGGAGGGGGGGAGACCATCCTGGTGGCCGAGGATGACGACACGTTGCGGAAGCTCCTGCAGACCGTATTGACCATGGGCGGATATAAAACCATCATGGCGGAAAATGGAGATGACGCGGTTCTCAAGTTCAAAGAGAAGAAAGACGATATTCAGCTCGTCCTGCTCGATATGCTGATGCCGAAAAAAAACGGCAAAGAGGCTTATGACGAAATCATAAAGATAAAGACCGGCATCAAGGCTATTTTCATCAGCGGATATACGGCAAACGGTTTCAAAGGACTGGAAGGCCTTGAAAAGAATGTTGCCTTTGTCTCAAAGCCCATAACGCCCGGGGATCTTCTGAGTCGGGTGAGAGAAACGCTGGATGAGGAGGATGGATAACGCATCACCTCTTTTTGAAGATCCCCGACAGAACATCCCGAGTCAGACCGGGGAGGATCTTCAGGACTTCTTTCTTCAGGGAAAGATACCCCTGGGTCCCGGCCGCCAGGTCCGCCACGAGATTCCGGACGGCGGGATGATCCCTGGAAAGCGTCACCAGGCGGGCCGTCACCTCCGGATCGTAGAACCTGTGCACATAGGAAGAGGCGCAGTCTAATTCAGGAACGATATCCTTGCGGCAGGCCTCTTCATAGGCCATGAGCCTCCCGCAGGAGATGGCCTCAAAGAGAAGCTCGGCGGAACGGAAGGCATAATAGATCCCCTCGCCCGTGAGCGGATCCACAAAACCTGCCGCGTCCCCGGTCAAGGCCCAGTTCTCGCCGCAGATTCGATTGGCCGAAAGCCCCCGGCTGGAAAGCGACGGGATCAGGGCCGAATATCTTGTCCGATTTCTCTTCTCAAAGCCGGGGAGATTTTTCTTTAAAAAACCATCGAGGCATGAGAAAAGTTTTTTCCCGGTCGTCTCGCCTGTTCTCACGGCAATCCCTGCAGAGAGATGATCCTTTCTGGGGAAGACCCAGATATACCCGGAGAGGCCCGATAGAAAACCGATCATCACCTCAGGTTCTTCAGGCGCTCCCTCCACCCAGTAACCCACGGCGAGCGCAGTCTCCTCCTTGGAAAAACGCGCCGCCACGGTTCTCCGGACCAGGCTGTTCACGCCGTCCGCTCCGATCAGGAGATCGCACGAATCTCTTCTGCCGGCGGCGGACAGACGCCACCTCCGGCCCTGGGGGACCACCCGGTCCACATTCGCCCGGATGAGCTTCACGCTCTCTTTGGATTCGAGGCTCGTAAGCAGGTAGGCCCCAAGCTCCTGCCGAGAGGCAATCAGGATCGGATCGGGATAAGAAACCGTGCAATACTCCCCGTCCGCAGCAACCATCCTCATGTGATGCACGGCAAGGCACTGTGAGCGGAAGCCATCGAGAACAGGGAATGCGCTGTAGGTCCGGAACGTGATTCCGCCCCCGCAAGGCTTCTCCCACGGCGTCCTGGGATCATACAGGGAAACCTCATATCCCTTCGCCCCGAGAAGCGATGTGAGATAGAGTCCCGATATCCCGGCGCCCACAATTCCGATCCGCATACGCATTCAGCCTCCATGATCGGTGATGGAATCTTTGCACCTTATACTATAATGGACTTCGCATAGGTAATTCAACTAGTCAGTGACCTCCGGCAAAGCCGGAGACTTGACGTTTGCCGGCCCCTCAAAGGGGCCTATTCGCAAACGGTTAAGAACACCCTCCCCTTAATCCCCTCCCCTCAAGGGAGGGGAAGTCCACTGGCAGTTCCCTCGCCCCTTGTGGGAGAGGGGAAGGGTGAGGGGTAAAACATTTCAGTTAACTGCATACTCCCGGAATTGTCAAACTCTGGGAGTCCCCCGGCAGAGCCGGAGGTTTACCTAAATGTTAATTATGGAACCGGCATGTCTACGACAAAAATGCCTGCCCTCGACTACGATCGGGGGTTGGCATACATCAGGATTACATATGGTTGTCATTGTACAAAATCATTGACATTGAACCCCCGTTCTGATAGTTTTTTTCGATACATTTTGGTCGGACATCTGAAAATCAAATGCTTGAAACCTTTTGAAATTCATAGGATTATGGATGGACTTTGCTCAATATATTCAGGTTGCAGCGGTCATGGCGCCGCCCATTATCTTCTCCATTATCCTGCATGAGGTGGCTCATGGATGGGTTGCCGAAAAATTCGGGGATACCACGGCAAGAAGCATGGGGAGGTTGACGCTCAACCCCCTGCCCCATATCGACCTGATGGGGACCATCCTTCTGCCGCTCTTTCTGATCCTGATCGGGTCGAAATTTCTCTTCGGCTGGGCCAAACCGGTCCCGGTCAATTTCAGAAACCTTAGGAATCCGAAACACGATATGATCTATGTCGCAGGCGCCGGGCCGGCAACCAATCTGATCCTGGCTCTGATCTTTACATTGATCTACACGGTCCTCGTCCTATCCTCTCCTTCGCTCAAGGTGGTATTCCATATATTTATATCAACATTAAAGATCCCTTCCTGGGGAGACCATTCCGCGGTATCTTTCCTGGCCACACCCCTGGTCCTGATGGCGGGCACGGGCGTGGTCATCAACATCCTGCTGATGCTTTTTAACCTGATCCCCGTGCCGCCTCTGGACGGCGGAAGGATCATGGTGGGGATTCTCCCGCAGAAAAAAGCCGTGGCCCTGGCCAAGGTTGAACCCTATGGAATGCTCATCCTGGTCCTGATCATCATGAGCGGCATTCTGAACTTCACCATCTGGCCGATCTTCGACCGGATGATCGATTTCCTGTTATGATGGTCAAGGCCATGTCAAAAGCTAACCACAGAGTACACAGAGAATACTTTGTGTTCTCTGTGGTAAGGAGACGGAATGACTAAAGAGCGGGTCTTAAGCGGGATGCGCCCGACAGGGAAACTCCATCTGGGGAACTACCTGGGGGCGCTGAAAAACTGGAAAGAGATGCAGGAAACCTATGATTGTTTCTTTTTTGTAGCCGACTGGCATGCCCTGACCACGGAGTACGCCTCAACCTCGGATATACGGACCTATATCCATGAGATGCTGATCGACTGGCTTGCGGTGGGGATCGACCCCGAAAAAGCCACGATCTTCGTCCAGTCCATGGTCCCGGACCATGCGGTTCTCCATCTCCTCCTTTCCATGATCACTCCCCTGCCTTGGCTGGAGCGCTGTCCCACCTATAAGGAACAGCAGCAGCAGCTCACGGAAAAGGATCTCTCCACGTTCGGATTCCTGGGCTATCCGGTGCTCCAGGCTGCGGACATCCTGATCTACAAGGCCCACAAGGTCCCGGTGGGCATTGATCAAGTCCCTCACCTCGAACTCACGAGGGAGATCGGCCGCCGGTTCAACCACCTGTATGGCGAGGTCTTTCCAGACCCCCAGGCCATCCTTGCAGAGATCCCGAAACTCCCTGGAACCGACGGCAGGAAGATGAGCAAGAGCTACGACAACTGCATCTACCTCTCCGATTCCGAGGAGGTGATCCGGAACAAGGTCCGGAACATGATGACCGATCCCCAGCGCAAGAGGAGACAGGACACCGGCGATCCCGATGTCTCCCCGGTCTTCGCATACCATAAGATTTTTTCCAGTCGTGAAGAGGTCGAACGGATTGCCCACGAATGCCGGACCGCGGGGATCGGATGTGTGGACTGTAAGAAAATCCTGGCCGGCAACATGATCCGGAAGCTCTCCCCGATCCATGAAAAGCGGGCCGCCGTCGCCGCAGACAAGAAACGGATCATCGAGATCGTTGAGCAGGGCACGGCATCGGCTGCAAGGGCCGCTTCGCAGACCATGGCTCAGGTCCGAGAGGCGATGAAGATTTCTTTTTGATCCGTCACGGGCTTATTAATGGTCTTAAAATTGTAACGACATGATCTCTATAAATCCCTCCCCCGATAAACCCATTCGAGGGCAGGCGCCGGGAGGAATTTACCCCTCTTTGAAAACTTGTCCTCGAATGATTTTATCGGGGAAGAGGGGCGAGGGGAGATTTTACAATCCATGTCAATTCTATTACGAGACCCTTGATACTCCCGATCGGAGGGTTGTATCCATGTCCTACAAGGTCAAGCTGAACGTTTTTGAAGGCCCGTTGGACCTTCTGCTCTACCTGATACAGAAGCACGAAATCGATATCTACGATATCCCTATCGCGCTGATTACACGGGAATACCTGGAATATCTCGACCTGATGAAGACATTGAACCTGGATGTCGCGGGGGAGTTTCTTGTCATGGCCGCCACACTGACACAAATCAAGTCCAGGATGCTCCTTCCTCCTGAAGAGACCGATGAGGAGGAGGAGGGAGGGGTAGATCCGCGCCAGGAACTGATCGAGCGCCTCCTGGAATATAAGAAATACAAGGAGGCGGCCCATTCGCTGAAAGACCAGGAGAATCTCTGGATCGATTCCTATGCATTCGGTTCGGCGGATCATGCCAAAGAGGAGCGGGAAGTGGTCCTGATCAACCTGAACCTCATGGACCTGATCGAGGCATTCCGGAACGTTCTGAATAAGGCCTCGACCGACGACGTACACGAGATCACGGTTGATGCCATGACCATCAAGGAGAAGATCTCATGGATCATGGAGACCCTGGAGTATCGTGAAAGCATCCGTTTCGAGGACCTGTTCCATGAAACCCCCACCCGGCATGAGATCATCCTCACCTTTCTCGCCCTCCTTGAGATCATCCGCCTGCGCCTGGTCCGGATCGAACAGACCGACCGGTTCGGGCCCATCCGGATCCAGAAGGCCGTGAACGAGCAGGAGAAACCGCCGAAAGACGGGCCCCCTTCTTTTGCAGAAGAATCTGAATCCCTATCGGAGGAAACATGAACGAGACTGAATTGATCCGGGTCATTGAAGGGCTGATCTTCGCCTCGGAAACGCCCATCTCCCTGGAACAACTTCATGAGATCCTTGAACCCGAAGGCCTGGACAAACAGGCGGTCAGGAAGGCCGTCGCCGATCTCGCAAGATCCCTGGAAGAAGGGAACAGGGCCGTTCAAGTGATCGAGGCCGCGGGCGGATACCGCCTGCTCACACGCAAAGACCTCGTGGTCTGGATCAAGAAGCTCCGCCGTCCGAAAAAGGTCCGGCTTTCTCCGGCTTCGCTTGAAGTCCTGGCGATCATCGCCTACAAGCAGCCGGTCACAACCCCGGAGATCGAGTCGATCCGAGGGGTCAATTCATCCGGAGTCATCAAGACCCTGCTCGACAGGAATCTGATCAAAATTACAGGACGGATGGATGCGGTCGGCAATCCCATCATGTATGCCACGACCAGGGAGTTCCTGGAATACTTCGGGCTCCGATCCCTCAAGGACCTCCCGACCCTCAAGGAGTTTCAGGAGATCCTCGAGGAGCACGAGGAAAACATGCCTCCGGAACCGGAAGATGCAAGCGCCGTCTCTCCCTCTCCGGACGGAACCTCGGCTGAGGGGGGTCCGGGAGGTCAAGACGTGTCGGAAGATCAGGAAATTCCGGAGGATAACGGCATCACTTACGAGCAGAACATCAAGGATGCAGAGGACTTTGCGGAAGATCATCAGGAAGATATTTTATAGCAGGATCTTTTTAACCTTGCATTGGTGCTTGAGCACAACCAGACTGTTGTTCAGGCGCTGCAACCGCATGTTGCGCTGCCGCACGGCATGATGATCCCTGGGGTCAGGGCTTTCGGCCCGTACCAGCTTCTGCACCTTGATGAGATTGTGGTAGAGTTCTTTGTAGTCCGATTCCACAAATTTTTTGAGGAAGATCGGCGTGACGAAAACATATCCTTCTGCGACATCTTTTGCCACAGCCAGTGGATTGCCCTGAATGAAGGCCATGTTGATGCTTTCTGCAATAACGTTATAGGATCCTATTTATCATAACACCAAATGAATACTGAAGTCAAAAAAGAGATGACCAAAAACATGATCCGTCTCCAGAAAGCCATTGCCGATGCCGGAGTTGCATCCAGAAGGGAGGCTGAAGAGATGATCAGGCAAGGCCTGGTCACGGTCAACGGTCAGGTGATCACCCATCTCGGGACACAGGTCGACCCGGAACACTGTCATATCAAGGTTCGCGGCAAGCTCATCCAATCACAGCAGAAAAAAGTCTACCTGGCCCTGAACAAACCGATCGGATATGTCACCACCCTCAAGGATCCGCAAAACCGCTCCACGATCATGGAATTGATCCGAGGGGGGATCAAAGCGCGCCTCTTCCCGGTGGGCCGTCTCGACTGCAACTCTGAAGGATTGATCATCCTCACCAATGACGGTGAACTCGCCAATGAGATCATGCACCCCAGGCGCCGCATGCCCAAGACCTACCTGGTCAAGGTGAAAGGAAAGCTGACCCCCTCAAAACTCGATAAACTGAAACGGGGGGTCCATCTCCCCGACGGGCTTACCGCTCCGGCCGTGATACGGAACGTCCGGCCTCTTCCTGTCAATACCTTCCTGGAGATCACCATCCATGAAGGGAGAAAGAGGGAGATCCGACGCATGTTTGATAAAATCGGGCATTCAGTCCTCAAACTCAAAAGGATCCGCATCGGCCCGGTCTCCCTGGGCGGCCTTCCCCTCGGGAAATTCAGAAAACTCAATTCCGATGAGATCAAACGACTGACCACATGGGGCGTCAAAGAGAAGAAAAACTGAAAAATCAGCTTTTCTTTACAATTTATCCTTGATTTTGTTCCTCTTAATATATACATTTTAATATTTAAATTTATTGATGACTCGTCTTAAGAATAGAGCGTTTCAATATAAATCTGAGGGGGGCTTTTTATGAATTCTGCAGGCCGCATCGATCGAAGACTTCTTGTCCTGACTATCTTTCTTTCACTCTTGATGATCATGGGATGCTCTAAAGGGAAGAAACAGGCCGAAGGTGAAGCCGGACGAAACATCCGGGGGACATGGTCCGGCACCGCCCAGCAGACCGGCAGCCCCAACCCGACCTTTTCGTTGAAACTGAACACCAAAGAGGGCGGCGAAGTCTGGGGGACGATCACCTCCATGGATGGGACTTTCGAAGAAGCGATCATTTCAGGAGGAAAGTTCGTCGACAACAATGTGACCTTCTCCGCCACGTCCAACGGAAGCAATTTCAGGAACGGCCATATTTTTTCCTTCGAAGCAAAAGTACAGGGAGACCGGATGGAAGGCGTCTGGACAGACATTCTGGAGAGAAGCAGAGGCCCCTTCACGGTGATTCGGGAAAAGGCCCCGGTGAAAGCAGAAGAGGGAAAGGGTTCTTCCTCTGACAAACCTCAGAAGCGATAATCCTGCTGGAGGATACAAGAGTCCAAGGAGTTAAGGGGTTAAGGGGTCAAGGGGTCAAGGGGTCAAGGGCTCAAGGGCTCAAGGGGTCAAGGGGTCAAGTGAAGTGCAAAAGACATAAGGGGCCGAGGGTCCTAGGGTTCAAGGGTTCCAGTGTTTTTCTCTGGGGATTTTGCTTGCGTTTCAGTATTTCACTTGACCCCTTGAACCCTGGAATCCTCGAACCCTTTTTACCCGCTATATGGGAGAAGAACCAAAGATGTTCACGGTGTAAGCCGCTCCATCATCCTCGGGAAGGGGATGGTTTCCCGCACATGCTTCAAGCCGCAGATCCATGCCACGGCCCGCTCAATCCCCATCCCGAAGCCGGCGTGGGGCACAGAACCGTACCTGCGTAGATCCAGATACCAGCCGAAAACCTCCGGAGAGAGACCGTGATGCAGGATCTTCTCTTTGAGCGTCTCGTAGTCATCCTCACGCTGGCCGCCTCCGATGATCTCCCCGTAACCTTCCGGGGCCAGCATGTCCACACAGAGCGCCGCCTCCGGATGGCCCGGATCGGTCTTCATGTAAAAGGCCTTGCACTTCACCGGATACCGGTGGATCATGACCGGCCGGTCGAACTCATCCGAGATCAGCGTCTCCTCGTCTCCCCCCAGGTCCTCCCCCCATGGCGTGTTGTTCCCTTTCCGACGAAGGATTTCGATGGCCTCCGAATAGGTGATCCTCGGGAAAGGCCGCTTGGCTCTCTTCAGAGGTTCGATGTCCCGCTCGATGATTTTCAACTCAGGGAGTCTGTTTTCCAGCACCCGCTGAATCACGAACTCCACGAACTCCTCGGCCAGATCCATATCCTGGTTCAGGTCGCAATAGGCCATCTCAGGCTCCACCATCCAGAACTCGGTCAGGTGGCGCCGGGTCTTGGACTTCTCCGCCCGGAACGTGGGACCGAAACAGTAGACCTTGCCGAAAGCCATGGCCCCGGCTTCGTTGTAGAGCTGCCCGCTCTGCGTCAGGTAGGCCTGGGTCTCAAAATATTCGGTGCTGAAAAGGGTCGTGGTCCCCTCACAGGCGTTGGGGGTAAAAATCGGAGCGTCCAGAAGGGTGAATCCCTTGCCGTCAAAGAAATCGCGTACCGCCCGGATCACTTCATGACGGATCCGGAGGATGGCGTGCTGGCGGGAGGAGCGGAGCCAGAGGTGCCGGTGATCCATGAGAAAGGCGACGCCGTGCTCCTTGGGCGTGATCGGGTAGTCAAGGGCCTCATGCACCAGCGACAGATCAGTAACGCCCAGCTCATACCCGAGGGGTGATCTCTCATCCCTCTTGACCCTGCCGCGGACTTCTATGGCTGATTCCTGAGAAATCCTATCGGCCAGATCAAAAAGCTCCGGAGAGACGTCCCCCTTGAAAACCACGCATTGAATGATCCCTGTTCCGTCCCGGACCTGAAGAAAATGGAGTTTGCCGCTGGAGCGCCTGTTGTAGAGCCATCCCTGGAGCAGAACTTCTTTGCCTTCATATTTGGAGATATCTTCAATCCACACGCGGTCAGTCATGCACCCTCCTTGATAAGCTTTGATCCGCTGACCATCCTTGCAGATTTTCCGGAGAATGTCAATACGGGGTATGGGAGATTGTCAACCTCACTGCCGACGCCCACCCGATACATCTGCACCTCGGTCAGGATAAGCATGTCAAAGTCTTCCGACCGTCTGGAATCCATCCCGCATCGAGAAGGCCCCCGACCTTCCGGGCACTCCAGAGGGGCCCGTGGTGCAGTCCGACGATAACCACATCGATGGTGAATAGCTGGTTCGGGCATTTCCTATTGACGCTGTCATCCTTGGTGGTATATCTTGAGTGGCAATTTTACCTGAAGAAAAGAAACCACCAGATCTCACAAAGAAAGGAAAAGTCATCAACCTCCGGCAAAACCGGAGGCTTGACGTTTGCCGGCCCCTCAAAGGGGCCTATTCGCAAACGGTTAAAAACACCCTCCCCGGAGTCCCCTCCCATCAAGGGCTGGGAGGCCGCTGGCAGTTCCCTCGCCCCTTGTGGGAGAGGGCAAGGGTGAGG
The DNA here is from genome assembly GCA_001873285.1 of Nitrospirae bacterium CG2_30_53_67. Taxonomy (NCBI): domain Bacteria; kingdom Pseudomonadati; phylum Nitrospirota; species Nitrospirae bacterium CG2_30_53_67. Next base: position 3,383 of record MNYV01000166.1, on the reverse strand, counting down.
GGTAAAGCATTTTCGGTTAACTGCATACTCCCGGAATTGTCAAACTCTTGGAGTCCCCCGGCACAGCCGGGGGTTTGCCCTTATTTAATCAGACAAGATGCCTTCAGAATTGTCCCGCAGGAGGAGAAATCCGTTTCATGCCCAACACAGCCGGCGGCGTTTTAAAAATGACCAGCAAGGGAGGCGGCGTGCTGCGCGACCCCTTGTTTTCCTTTCGGAAAAGGCCCAATGATGTCGCTGTTCCGTCCAGACTCATTCGGGAGTATGGCCTCGTTGAGGGGGCTGCCGTCACCGGCTCCATCAGGAAGGGACCGAACGGGCCTGAACTCTCCTCGGTAGAGTCGGTCTGCGGCCTCACGCCCGATGCCTTTTGCGGCCGAAGGCCTTTTAAAATCCTTACAGCCATCGACCCTTGTGAACGGTTCCACCTGGCCGCATCGGGTGAGACGAGCATGCGTATCGTTGATCTTGTAGCGCCGATCGGCAAGGGCACACGGGGCCTGATTGTCTCTCCGCCCAAGGCCGGCAAGACCATGCTCCTGAAGCAGATGGCCAATGCCATCCATGCGGACGACCCCGGGACCCGGATCATCTTTCTGTTGCTCGATGAACGGCCTGAAGAAGTCACCGACTTTCAACGTTCCGTGGAAGCGGAGGTCCTCTCAAGCAGCAGCGATCAGAGCATGCAGGAGCACGTGGATCTGGCCGAATTGACACTCGCACATATCCGTACCGATCTTGAGTGCGGCCGTAATGTGGTGGTCCTGGTCGACAGCCTCACACGCATGGGGAGGGCTTTTAACGTTAAAGGTTCCAACTCGGGACGGACCCTTTCAGGCGGCCTGGGGGCAGGGGCGCTGGAGATTCCGCGCCGCTTTTTTGGCCTTGCGAGAAACATCGAGGGCGGCGGCTCCGTGACCATTATCGCCACGGCCCTGGTTGATACCGGCTCCCTCATGGACCAGTTGATCTTCGAAGAGTTCAAGGGGACCGGCAACAGCGAGATCGTCCTGGAGCGCTCCCTAGCTGAAGCCCATATCTTTCCGGCCATCAACATTCGCTCCAGCAGCACCCGGAAGGAAGAGCGGCTGTACAGTGAGGATGAGAGCCGGCGCATCTCAACGCTCCGCCGGGCACTGGCGGACCTGAAACCCGACGAAGCCATGGAAACGCTTCTGAGGCTGATCGATAAGCATCCAACCAACGAGGATCTCCTGATGAGCATTCCCATGGGCCGCTGAGGGAACAGGTATCTTAAACATCCGGGCAGGCCTGACTCTCATGGTGTACACGGTTCAGTACCGGTTATATGATTCTGCTTGACCTTTTGAGGTTTTATCATTAAATTGTATCATTGAATGACAGGCTATTTTATAAACTATTTTTGAAGGAGGACAACAGTATGAAGAAGCTCATGGTCGTATGGATGGTTCTTCTCAGCTTCGTGCTCATGGCAGGAACGGCTTTTGCCGGGCAGGCACACAACAATTGCGGCTGCGGCCTCGGCACTGTGCTCTGGGCGGGCAATTCGGACAATTCCGTAGTTTCCCAAACTCTTCAGGCTACAACCAACGGAACGTTTGCCAATCAGCTTTTCGGCATTACCTCAGGCACACTGGAGTGCGAGCAGCCATCCAAGATTGCCGCCAGTGAGCGCCTCATGGAGTTCGCTTCAAGGAACACGGATAACCTGGCCAAGGACATCGCCAAAGGACAAGGCGAGTCTTTGGATACCCTGGCGGAGCTGATGGAGATCCCGGAGTCCGCCCGGCCCGAGTTTGCCTCTAAGCTTCAGAGTCATTTCGGAAACATCTTTGTAACGGGCGCCGAAAATGCAGCGACGATCCTGGATAGAATTGCCGTCGCAATTAATTAATGATCCTCGTTCATTCACAATCTTTAAATCTAAACCGAAAGGCGGGGCACAGAAGGTTATACCTTCAGTGTCCCGCCTTTTTCATGTTTCTGCTCATGACTCTGATCGCTCCCTGCCTTGCCGATGCTGCTCCGGAAGACCCATATCTTTCTAAACTGATTGCCGGAGCAGAGCAAAGAGAACTTTACCGTCAGCGGAACTGGCATATCCTCCTCCATTACAAGCCCTCACTCCATGGTGTCACCAGCTTGATCGACGACCCCAAATTTTTTCTGGCTGAAGATGGGAAGCACAATCCGGAGGCCGAACTCATCGCGACACTTCGAGCCCTTTTTCAGCCCGGACCGGAGAATGATGAACATCCCCGCTGCCGCTTTGTCGCACGCTTTGATTGGCTCAAACAAGAGCTTGAAATCGACGAGAACAGGCTTCCGGCCATATCCTGCAATGAATTTCAGCGCGCCCTGAACAAGGTTCAGCCCAGATCCGCTGTTCTGATTTTTCCGACGACTCACGTCAACAGCCCCGCCTCGATGTTCGGCCATACCCTGATCAGCATTCAGGGCCCCTATGAAAGCAAACTCCTCTCTTACGCTGTGAATTACTCGGCCGTTACCGATGAGACCAACGGCTTCGCTTACGCTATCAAGGGGATCCTGGGGGTTTACCGAGGGTATTTTTCCATACTCCCCTATTACGAAAAGCTGAAGGAGTACAGTGACCTGAAACGCCGGGATGTCTGGGAGTATGACCTGAATCTGAGCGAAGAAGAAACCATGCGGATGTTCCTGCACATCTGGGAATTGCGGGACATCTATTCCGACTACTTCTTCTTTGATGAAAACTGCTCCTATAACCTGTTGTTTCTCCTGGAGGCGGCCCGTCCCGAGCTGAACCTGACCGATCCGTGCCGGCCCTGGGTCATTCCCATTGACACGGTCCGGATGATCCGGGACAGCGGACTGTTCAAAGAGGCTTTTTATCGCCCATCCAAGGCCACACGGATCAGCCATATCGCATCGCAGATGAACGATGCTGAACAGAAAGCCGCTGTAGAGGTCATCAGGGGTGAAAGAGCGCCGGAAGATCTGACGCAGAAGAATCTCACCAGAGACGGAGAGATTCGGATTCTCGATCTTTCCGCGGAAACCATTGAGTTCCGGTATTTTGAAAAGGAATTGACCCAGGAGGAATACCGGCGCCGGTATCTGGCCCTGCTCAACGCCCGCAGCCGGCTCGGACAACCCGGCAAGGCAAGTCCGGAAATTCCGACGCCCATCCGCCCCGACCTGGGGCACGGCTCCAACCGCCTTGGCGTGGGAGCGGGGTTTTGGAAAAAAAACTTCTTCCAGCAGGTAAGTATCCGCCCGGCTTATCATAATCTTCTGGACGCCGATCAGGGATACCTGGCCGGTTCTCAGATCGACTTCGGCAATCTGGTTTTGCGTTACTATCCGAACGCGGGGAAGTCCGAACTTCATGCCCTGGACCTGATCAATATCTTCTC
>MNYV01000165.1 GCA_001873285.1 Nitrospirae bacterium CG2_30_53_67 | reverse complement strand
GACCCCATATGGTATGGCAGGTGATGCAATTCTTTGAAAGAAACAGCTTCCAGCCCTTGTTGGCATCTTCCGGGAAGATAAACGCGGCATCACCTTTCTTTTCCATTGCACTCCGGACTTTGTGCGGCAGAAAGATTCCTGTGCAGATCAGAAACAGAACAAGGAAAAATAAAAAAAAGGGGGTTACTTGATCTTTGAGTTGATGCATGCTTTTCATAAATCCCTCCTCGGCAAACTCAGTGTTGCCAATAAAGGTTTCTGCATGGGTGAATGTTTTTTTTTCACATCATCATCTAAATCATCTTTCATGTCGGGGAGATAGGTTTTGACCCTCCCCGAGACTTCGGCCACGGCATGCTTCCTCCCTTCTTGGATCTCCCATATGGAGACAATGGGAAAGAATTTGGTGAAGAGTACGTAGAGCAGAATGAAAAAAGCGAAACATCCCGCAAGCAGCGACAGCTCAACCCAGCTCGGATGATAAACGCCGCGCTCGTAGGGAAGTCTCGGGTTGGCGAGCGTGGGAACAACGATGATGAATCGTTCCAGCCACATGCCGATGGTAATGGCTGCGGATGCAAATACACACCCCTTGATGGTACGCAACTTGCGGTTGCTGAGAAAGATGCCGGGAATGACCAGGCAACAGAGGACCATCCCCCAGAATTCGAACCGGAATTCACCGGTGAACTTGGCCCAGAAGACCTGCATGTGGGAGGGCTCTGCGCCGTAAAAGGTGGTCAAATATTCGGAGAAGGTGAAATAGCTCCAGAGAAGGGTCATCACAAAAAGGAGCATCCCAAGGTTGTTGAAGTGGACGTCTTTCAGGTAACCCTCGAGGTGATAAACCCATCGGATCAGGGCCATGGCGATGATCAAAGCCGCAATGCCGGAATAGATGGCGCCCACCACAAAATAGGGTCCGAAGATGGCCGAATGCCACATGGGCTGGATGGTCATGGCAAACACGAAGGAGACGACCGTATGCACCGATACGGCGACCGGGATGACCAGAATGGCCATGACGGAGATCGCCGTTTCAAGACGATGGAACTGTCTCGGGGTTCCGGTCCACCCGAGGGCCAGAACCGTATAGAGCCATTTGCGCTTGTTTGCCTTGTCCCGCATGAGAGCGATGTCCGGGATCAGGGGGAGGAAGAGATAGACCGTGCTCGCCGTCAGGTAGATGGTGATGCTGGTGACGTCCCAGAGAAGCGGAGACTCAAATCGTCCGAATTTGATGATATTCATGATCCGGTCGGGACGTCCCAGATCCATGAGGATGCTGGCCACACCGAAGAAGATGACCATGACCGTGATCACCTCCGCGGACCGGGTGATGGCCCTGCGCCACTCGGCCTGGGCAATCCTGAGAATGGCCGAAATCAAAGTACCGGCATGGCTGATCCCGATGAAAAAGACAAAGTTCGTAATATAGAACCCCCAGTAGACCGGCCTGTTCAGGCCCGTCACCCCGAGCCCGTTGCCCAATTGATGGAAATAGGCAAAGAAACCCCAGGCCACGATCAGGGAAAGAAGGAATACCGTGATGTAGTAGTTCCGGTTGGCCTCCAGAACCGGTTTGAGGAGAATTTTTTCATCGTATTCAAACGCCTTCTTCAGGTCCATGTCACACTCCTTCGCTTAAGTAGATTACTTTGGGGTGGGTTCCCAGGTCTTCCATCAGAAGGAAGGCGCGTTTGCTCCGGGCAAGGATGGACACCGTTGATTTCGGGTTGTCCAGATCGCCGAAATACATGGCCTCTGCCGGGCAGGTCTGGACGCACGCCGGGATATAGTCGTCGGGTCCGAGTTCGCGGCGTTCATATCGGGCCTGGTCTCTTGCCTTTTGGAGGCGGTGATGGCAAAACGTGCATTTTTCCACCACGCCGTTGTATCTGACGGTCACATCGGGATTCAAATATTTTTCCATGCCTTTGGGCCATTCCGGTTTGAACCAGTTGAAGTATTTGACCGTGTACGGACAGGCGGTCGTGCAGTAGCGGCATCCGATGCACCGGGCATTGATCTGGCCCACGATTCCTTCGGAACTGATCTGCGTGGCGCCGACGGGGCAGACCTTGATACAAGGCGGGTTTTCACAGTGCATGCAGGGCCGCGGCAGAAGGCGCATCCGTACATGGGGGTATTCTTCATCCACGAAAGGGATCATCTCCAGCCAGTGGATGCTCCGGCCGACCTCTGTGGTTTCAGGATTTGAGATCGGAACATTGTTCTCCGCCTGACAGGCCACCACACAGGCCTGACATGCCGTGCATTTATCCAGGTCGATCACCATTCCCCACTTTGCCATAGGTCTTGCTCCTTTTGTGACGCAAAGATTTATGCATTCGTTTTAGTTAATCTGACTCGGGAACGCTGGAAATGAACCTTACCGGTGAACGGCTCCTTTTCAGCAAGGAGGATCTTGAGGACGTTCTCCCCGATCCCGCTGGTCCATCTCCCGCCCGATGCATGCCCGAGGCCGACCGGAAGGTTGATGACGTCCGGCATGGCGCCTTTGAAAAGCCGGGCCTGGGCCTTGATTTTCCCTTTGGGGGACTCAACCCAGACCCAATCCCCGTTTTGAATGCCGATTTTATCGGCCGTTTCCGGATTGACTTCGACCCAGGTATGCCATCTCTGATAAACATGAAACCCTGTGATATCCTGCAGCCAGGGCTGATTGGTATGGTTGAGTCCGCTGAGAATGGGAATGACGTAAGGATTCAGCTCGAGATCATAGAGGGTCTCATTCCCCTTGGATACGCCCGGATCCCCCATAGGGAGACAGGCGGCGTCAAGCTTGTCCATGTCCACGGGTGAGGGTATCTTCTGGAGGAGCAGATCTTGATCCTTGGCATTCAGGTTGCTGAAATATTTTCTGGCCGTCAGTGAATAAAATTCAAACCGTCCCGAAGGGGTGGAGAGGACCCTTTTCCATTCCCATGGATAATAAACCGGATCCCACCATCCGCCCCGTTCCTCGACATCGGCCAGGAATTTTTCAAACGGCTCCCGGCTTCTCACCTTCCAGCCGCTCTGCTCAAGGAGTTTGGTCCAGAGTTCTTCGAGCTGAGCGCCGAAGGCCTCCCCGCGGCCTGATGCGTGGAGAGGCTTCAGAGATGCCTTGATCAGATCCTCGGATTTTAGGGATGGAAATGCATTGGAGACCGGTTTGCCCAGAATTCCCGTAAGGGCCGTCAGGATTTCACAGGTATCCCGTGTATCATATGTGGGCGCCGCCACGGGCTGCGCCACGCTGACCACAGGATTCCCCTTCAGGGTGAAGCTCTCATCCATCTGCCATTTCTCCAGATAGATGGAATCGGGCAGGATGAGGTCCGCATACCGTGTCGTTTCATCCATGAAAGAGGAGAAGCTGACCACGGTCGGAATTTGTTTCAGGGCTGAAATCAGCCGGTCCGGTTCCGGACTCTCATACATTGGGTTCGCGTCATGAACCAGGAGCATCTCGATGGGATAGGGTTGTTTTTTCAAAATCTGTTCTGCAAGATTCTCCGGAGCATCTTGAACCAGCGAATACCTGTTCCTTCCGGCCCCGTCTATCCTCGGCATGGACCGTCCTTTGACGGAGACCGGATCGGGAGAGAACGGCGGGAGAGGTATTTCCGGAAGTTTTGCATTGGATAAAATTCCTCCCTTTTTCTGGATGTTTCCGACCAATCCGTTCAGGGCATGTATGGCCATCCGGTTGTAGATCCCCTGGTTGCCGATCCACTCTCCATCGTTACCGATTGCCACCCCAGGCTGACGATGGGCGAATTCCCGGGCCAGACTGATGATCGTGTCCCTGGGAACCCCGGTTATTTTGACCACTTTTTCCAGCGGATATTCCTGAATGACCAGGGTCTTGAAGCCGGGGTGTGAGGCGCCTTTTTCGTCTGTCCAATCCTCGAATCCCAATGTCCGTTCTGCTATGAACCCCTCATCATAACGCTTCTCGATGATGATCACCGAGGCAATGCCCATGGCAAGAACTCCCTCGGCGCCGGGATGGATGGGGACCCATTGATCGGCCTTGGCCCCTGTGACGGAAAGACGCGGTTCGATATGAACCAGTTTGCCTCGCGTCTCTTTGCTCCCCCTCCGAAACTTTCCATAGGCGCGGAAAAGCTGCACTGAGGACCAGTGATCTTCGAGGAGACCGCTGTTAAAGGAGAGAATGGTGTTGCAATCCTCAATATCATAGGTGATCCCGGCATCCGGCCCTTGCATCAAATGAAAGGCCGGGGTTCTTCCTGATGAACGGTCCGATTGATACCGTATCAGGTTGGGCGAACCAAAGGCTTCCATGAAACGTTCAGAGACATTCC
>MNYV01000164.1 GCA_001873285.1 Nitrospirae bacterium CG2_30_53_67 | reverse complement strand
GCTCCGGGTGTCATCCCCCGACTCGATCGGGGGATCGGAGGACAGGCATTTTTGTCGGAGACCCATTTTTACTTGACAAGCGATACCTCCAAGGGTAACATATTTTATGGGAAAGGTGCGACGAGGCGGGTTCGTCTTTTTCACTTGGGCAGGTGACCATGGGCCTCGGCATGTGCATGTCTACAAAGACGGAAAGCTCGTCGTCAAATGGGACCTGGAAAACGAGATGCCGATGAAAGGTAAACCGTCTCGCAAGGTGATCGAACTGATCCGTGAATTGCTGTCTGAGGGGTTGATATGAAGATTAGCTCTGTGAGCTTCAACAATCGGAGAAAAGGTTTTCTGGTGAAAATTAAGTCCAATGGTTTTTGGTTTCCATATGCCAGGCTTGATGCCGCGCCGACATCGGAAGACAAGGTGGTGCGGGCTCTTGTTGATGCTGAACTGGGACGAGAAGGGTTTACATATATGCTTGAGTCCGGACGAGAAGGGACTGTTCATGTGGAGCAGGTTCTTGAGTATAACCAAGATCCTGCTTATATGAGAGATACTCTCCTCTATAAGCTCACTCTTGAGGCTCAGAATCGTGTAAAAAAAAGTTCTTTAAGTAAACGCGAGATTATACGTCGTTTAGGAACCTCGGCAACGCAGTTTTACCGGCTGCTTGATCAGACTAATTATCGCAAGTCCATTGACCAAATGCTTACTCTGCTAAATGTTCTCGATTGTGAAGTTGATTTGATTGTCCGTGCTAAGAGCGCGTGATTGATTGACGGATTTTATCTTGATGGATTTGACAAGAACCACTTCCAGGCAGGAATGATATCAATGGACTCATCGAATGCCTCCTCATCCAGCCAGGTGACGATGGTTCCCCGTTTCAATTGCAATTCATCCATGGCAGAGCGCAGTCCATCCACTTCCCGCTGTTTTGTTTTCGGGTCTTTTAGATTCCAGCAGACCTGTATCAACTGACGTTCTCCTCGTGATTCCGGCCTCAGAACAAAATCAACTTCATTCCCCTTCTTGGTGATATAGTATTCCGGCGCAAAGCCCTCCCTGCGAAGATGCATATAGACGAGATTCTCCAGGCGTGCCCCCCGATCCTCGGTCATTTGGAAGGACATGGCTCCCAGAAGTCCCGTATCGATTACATAGACCTTTTTCGGATTAGGATATGAGACAAAGGGGTCATTATCTTGGGGCCATGACCCTAATAGTTTCTAATTGCATTTAGGTAACCCCCCGGCTCTGCCAGTGAGTTTCCCCTCCCTTGATGGCCTATGGCTCGGGGCCAACGGCTCATAGAGGAGGGGATGAAGGGGAGGGTGTTTTTAACCGTTTGCGATTAGGACCCTTTGAGGGTCATGCAAACATCAAGCCTCCGGCTTTGCCGGAGGTAAAATGAGTCCTGAAGCTACACCGGGATTGACTGCACGCTGACTCCCTTGACGTGCTGAAGTCCAATGTCATTCGTGATTAAGGTTGCGTCGAGGTGAGAAGCCGTTGCCAAGATGATGGCATTAGGAAGTTTCAATTGATAAGGATATCTATTTTCTTCCCTATGACATAGAGAAGAATGTTCGTGTCAAGGAGGAATTTATTTCCACTCATTCCGCACCCGCCTTTGGTATTCTATAGGTTCTTCCTCAAGATGCACGGCGCCGGCGTAGGCTTTCAGCTTTTCCCTCGTCATGCCTTGGCGGCCTGATTTGAGCATCTGCTCGATTTCCTTCCATTCATCGTAGCTGATAATGACTTCGACTGAGAAAGCAAGGAGAAAAAGGCCGAGAAATTCCTCATTTCAAGGGTCGTCCGTTATCCCAGAAGATTGCCTGTGTGCTCTTATTCCTTTTCTCCGGTGGATTCAAGACAAAGAAACTGGATTGCCCGGTCAAGCCCCGGTAAACCGAGGGCAAGCCGGGCAATGACAAGGCACCGTCATCCCCGGCTCCGGGTGTCATCCCCCGACTCGATCGGGGGATCCAGGCAAGAGTCTCTGGATTGTCCGATCAAGTCGGACAATGACAAGGCATCGGTAAACCGAGGGCAAGTCGGACAATGACAAGGCACCGGTAAACCGAGGGCAAGCCGGGCAATGACAAGGCGCCGTCATCCCCGGCTCCGGGTGTCATCCCCCGACTCGATCGGGGGATCCAGGAAGACTCTCTGGATTGTCCGATCAAGCCCCAATACCGTTCAGCTAAGATGAAGTCATCCCCGAATGCCCCTATCGGGGATATGGTTTTTCAGGCAGTTTAAACCAGATTCCCGCTCAGAATCGTTGCGGGAATGACAAAATTCGTGACCGATTATCCTTAAGTGAACAGTTAAATTTAAATATTCTATCTGTACCGAGAATTTCACAATTTCACGGACCGAACGTCCCTGAAATTCCGCGTATCTTGACAGAAGTCCGGCAGGTTGCTATAGTCAGAATTAAAATTGCAGGGAATGCTATTCCTGCCGACGTGATTTTTAGGAGATAAAACAGCGGTCACTCTCGCTCACAGATACGGATAAACACAGGCTGATCAGAATCACCGACTTCTTGGAATGAGTATTTGGATATCCGTTTTAAGCAAATCAAGCGGTTTGTTACGGAATCAGAACCGCTCTACCGGGAATTGATCAATCTCGTTAAGAGTTTCATAGATTAAGTTCGATCGGCGTTTCTTGCTATTTTTTGTTATCGAAGAGAGTTGGATTTTGATATATTTATTTAATCCCAGTATGGGATCGAGTCTTTTCGGGGAAACGGGGCGGCCGGCATGGATCATATTGCCATTACGGTAGACAAAAGCCATCTCATCACCATCGGGGAACAGCTTTATGCGCGGAGCATCGAGCTGATCCGGGAACTGATCAATAATGCCTACGATGCGGATGCAGCCCAGGTCCATGTGGAGATCGGGGAGAAGAATATCACGGTCCGGGACGACGGAACGGGCATGGATCTTGAGGGTCTGAGACAGTATTTTAATATCGGGTCCAGAGAAAAGAGAATTCGCAGCCGTTCTGAGAAATTTCAGAGGGAGAGAATCGGCCAATTCGGCATCGGCAAGTTCGCGAGCCTGTCGGCCTGTTCCCGGTTTGTGGTGGAGACAAAAAGAGGGGATTTTGCCGCGCGGGTGATTTTCGACAAGGAGGAGTGGGAACGGAATGCGGACCACTGGGATCTTCCTTTGGAGATCCTGAGCCCGGTCCCGGCTCGCGACGACGGGACCACCGTGGTTCTTGAAAACCTCTCCAGGACCTTCGATCTGACGGAGGTGGAGAAGACCATCATTGAATCCGTGCCTATCCAGGCGCCGGATTTCGAGGTTTTTCTCAACGGCAATCGTGTGACGCCGCGGAAATACTCGGGGCACAGGATTCCGTTCCTTGAAGGGACTCGGTTTGGTGTGATTCACGGCGAGGTGGTGATCCTGCCGGTCTCCCAGAGCCATGACCGGGATTTCGGCATTGAGTGCAAGGTCAGAAACGTGACCGTGAGGAGGGAGCTCTTCGGCATGGAATCCTGGGGCAAGGAGATTGCGCGTGTGCGGGGTGAGGTCCATGCGGATTTCCTTCCGGTGACGAGCGATCGGTCCGGGTTCCGTGTGGATTCCGAGGAGTACCGGGAGTTTTATGCAGTCATGGAGAAGGTGGTATCGGATATCCGTAAGGTTCTGAACTCTCTTTCAGGGCGTAAGGAGAATCAGCGGGTCAAGCGGGCGCTTCGTGAAGCCCTGGACCGGATTCAACAGGCCCTGACCCGGAATCCGGAATTCTCTCCGTTTGGGGTCCTGCCCGAGGGGTCGGATACGGGCCCGCTCGGCGAGGCCGGGGCCGTGAGGAAAGGGCGAGAGGACGGGAAAGGAGAAACAGAGACGCCGAAAAAGAGGGAACGGAAAGAGAAAAAGCCAAGGCCTGTGATCCCGTCCGTGAAGAGACTGACGCCCGACGCGGTCGTGCAGAAGGTCAGGATGAATCATGTGGGTGTCACGTGCTGTCTGGATCAATTCGGGCCGGACGGGCCCGAGTGCTTTACCGAAGGGACCATCATCTATATCAACCGGGACCATCCCCTCTACCGGAGAGAGGCCCATAGCCTCAAGACCCACACCATGCATATTGCGCGGCTCATCACACAGGAGATCGCCTTGATGAAGGATCCGGCCGATCCCAGGCAGGCCTTCGAGAGACAGAGCCGGCTCCTCAAGGACGCCTTTATCAGCGGATGAATAGGGGCTGTTGAAAAAGTGTTTTTCTGTTCTCATGCCGTCATTCCCGCGTAGGCGGGAATCCAGGTCTTTCATAGTATTACCGGATGTCCGCTCCCCGCTGAATGCATGCGGGGACAAGTTTATCGGGCATGATAAATTATTTCAGGAGGTCAAGAATCTCTTTCATATATTTGTTGAATGCAGAGAGTGAGAGGAGGATCGTATCAAAGACAATCTGGTCGTCAATTCTTTCATATTCATGTACAAGGATGTTCCTCATTCCGGCTGCTTTTGAAAGTCCTTCGGAAAGATCTTTATTCAGCAGGCCCTTTTCACTCATGAGCAAAAAAGAGGATCGGTAATCCTCCACAGCGATTTTTTCTTTCTTTGCCAGGATGTGTGCATTGATATCGGATGCGCATTCTACGAGCAGTTGAATAAGACGTTCCACAGACCGCCGGTTTGAGATCTTGCCTCGGTATTCTTCGAAGGAGAGATCTTTGAATGTTTCGAGTTCTTTGAGATATCCCCGGAGAGAGTCCAGCTTTTTCAGAATCAGGCCGCGGTTAAGCATCAGCCGACCTCTTTTAATTCCTGGATCTTCATTTCATAATAATGCCGGTTTAAGAAATTCATTTCTTCGAATTGTTTAAAAGTCCGGATACAGAAGGAGAGATAGTCGTCTTCATGATGTTCATAGAGAAGGATGCCGTTTTGGGTTAATTCGTATCGCAGGGAACAGGAGGCGTCATTGAGGCAGACGGCATCGAGCCGATCAACCTGGAGCAGATTTTTGAGGTATTTTACAAATTCTTTCTCTTGCTTTTTGGCCAGCTTTTTTTCGAAAAAAATTCCCAAGTCAACATCACTATCCTGCTTGATGGCGCCGGATGCCATACTGCCGAAGAGCACGACAAATTTAACATGGAATGCTTCCGTCAGCTTTTTATGAACAAGTTCTGCCGAGAAGATTTTTTGAATTTTCTCTTTCATCTTGATCTCATGATTGGAATCCGTATCCGGCCATTTGAATTTGGTCTCTATTTGATTTACGGCTATAACGCAGCGGTCTCTTGCTCTCCATACGCCTCTCTGCAGACCTGCCCGAAGAGTGAGGCGAAGACCAGCCCGGCGTAAAAACCGATCAGGGCGTTGAGGATCGGGCCGAGGTAGGAGATGAACCCGATCACGTAGAGCAGGATCATAACGCCGATGCCAAGGAGAGTGATCTTGAAATACTCGTCGCCGATGTTCATGATCTTGTCCCAGCTTTCCTTGACCGCAAAGGCCGATGAGAACTTTTCATCTTTGGTGTACTGGGCGGCCCCCATGGGGAGCAGGAAGATGGCTGCGACAAAGAGAAGCGCCGTGACGGCTATGAATACGGGCCCCACCAAGGTCTTGGCAAAAAAACCTCCTTCAAAGATGTCTTTGGATACCTGGTAGCTGAAAATAGGAATGATTAAGTATCCGAGAGCAATCAAGGAAATGACCAGCCCTTTTAAAAAGAGCTCCTTCCAGTCCTTCCATTCAGGGAGTTTCTCGATCTCATTTCCTCTGAAGTGATTGACGAAGATCCGGTAGACGTACCCCATGGAGAAAAAGGTGAGCGGAAAGAGGATCACTTTCAAGACCGCGTGCATGTGCCAGAAAAAAGAGAGGCAGAAAGCGGCGCCGATCAGCGCCTTGACGGTCCATCCTGTATCCGCCATCGGTCTTTTCAATTCCTCAGCCGGGTTGAACATCTCTTCCTCCTCCTGATCAGTCATTCTCCCTTACCACAGATCTCTTATACCATTACAGCCCATATCTTTTCAAGATAAAAGTGCCGGTTTATGCTTTCGGCCGCTTATTCCAGGCTGTTCATCACCAGGCCGGTTAGGAGTTTGGGATAGAAGTAGGTGGACTTCTGCGGCATCTTCTCCCTCTGGAGGGAGACCTCCCGGAGCTGGTCCACACGGGTTGGGTTCATCAGGAAGGTCATCTGAGCGTCTCGGTCGTTGATCGAATGGATGGCATCCTCACGGTCTTTCACGTACCGGACGTGGGACTGGGCTTCCAACGCCTCCTCTCCAATCCCCAGGAAATGATTGAGAAGGACCGTATGAAGGATCGAAACGTCCAGTTCCCGCAATGCAGCAGAAAGATCCGGCCGGAACAGGGGGCGGATCTTCTCATGGTTTTTGAGGCAGAGGAGGAAAAGATCATCGCTCTCGATGGTGTAGAGGCCGAAGGCGGGCCTCTTGCCGCCGAGGGTCAAAAGCGCCTGAAAAAAATCTTTCTTGCGCTGAAACGGGAAGGTTTGAATCTCGAAATAGGCCCCGGCCTTCTCGATGTAGCGGTTGAGCTCAAAGCCCTCCAGGTGATCGATCAGACGATGGGTGGGATAAATGGTCAGTCCCGGTTCTTCCATGTTGGCGATGTAGGTCATCACATAGTCAAACCCCTGGCAGCCGTCATGGCTCCCGGTCTTCTCTCTCATGGCGTTCCTGTAGGTCAGGGCGGTCTCATACCGGTGATGCCCGTCGGCAATGAAAATGGGCCGGTCGGATAGGACCTTCCGGATTTTCTGAATTGCATCCGGGTCCGGAATGGCCCAGACCCGATGGCGCACACCGTCCGGGTCGGTTACGTGGATCAGGGGTTCGGATTTTGACGTTTCATCGAGGATCGGCGGGATGACTCTCGCCGGATTGGAGTATAGTGAAAAAATCGGGGAAAAATTGATATGGCACGCCTCCATGAGACGGAGCCGGTCCGCCTTGGGGCCCGAAAGGGTATTTTCATGCGGGAGGACCACGCCGGTGTCGAATGTTTCCAGACGCAGCCGGCAGAGAAATCCCTTGAGGGTTTTTGCTTCCCCTTCGGATGTCCTGTAATCCATGAAGTAGCTGTAGATAACCGGCCGATCTTCCCGGATCAATATCCCCTGATCAAACCAATCCTTGAAATACGCTGCGGACCGCGTATAACGGTTTTCCTTTTCGCTGTCCTGGGGTTTCTCCCGGTTGAGCTCCAGCCTGATTACATTGTTGGGGTGGCTCCGATAGAGATCTTCCTGCAGCCTTTCCGAAATAATATCATACGGAGGGGCCACGACCCGGTTGAGATCGCCCACCTTCGCCGGGTTGTAGCGGATCCCGCTGAACGGTTCGATGACGGCCATGTTCAATTCCTTGGTTATCAATAAGTAAAAAAATTATTTTACATGAAAGAGCGGCGTTTTCAAATCATTTTTTAAGGTCAATGATTCATTCTGTGGAATTGGTGTCTGGAATTGGTGTCAGACACCTATTAAAACGGTGTCTGACCTCAATTCCTCTCAGAGCGTCATTCCCCGACCCCCGATCACAGTCGAGGGCAGGCTCGATCGGGGAATCCATGGTTCGACAAGCTTACCATGACAATTGTCACCCTGAGCCTGTCGAAGGGTGGATTGTCCAGTCGGAGGACAGGCATTTTAGTCGCAGACCCGCCGGCTGTGTAGAGCTTGACAATGGCCGTATCTGTGATACATACTGTTTTTAACTTTTTTTCAAAGGAGCCTGCCATGCCCCATCTTCCCGCGCCCTACAAACGATTCGTCAAGGATTTCCCCGAAGTGAGCAAGGCCTATTCGGGATTTGCCAAGGCATGCCATGAACATGGCCCGCTGGATGAGAAGACCCGCCGTCTGGTCAAGCTGGGGGTGGCCGTGGGCCTTTGTTCCGAGGGCGCCGTCAAGTCCCATGCGCGCCGGGCCCTGCAGATCGGCGCGTCCCCTGAGGAGGTTCGCCATGCGGTCCTTCTCGGCATGACCACGGTCGGATTCCCTTCGACCATTGCGGCCCTGGAGTGGATCCAGGAGGTCTTGCCGGCAAAAAGAAAAAAGAAAAAATAAGTCCTGTCCATGCGAGAACAAGAGATCTCAGATCTCGTCGGATTTATCGATGAGGACCCTATCATCCGTGACGCGGTAAGGGCCGCGGAGGCGTTTGCGTTTCCTATCTTTCTGGTCGGAGGATGGATCCGGGACAGGCTCATCGGAACGGCATCCAGGGATTATGATTTTGTTCTCCAGGGGGACGTCAGGATGTTTGCAGAGAGGCTCTCCGGGAAATGGGGAGCCTCCTTTTTTGTCATGGGGCACGGGGACCCGCCGAACTGCCGGATCGTCGGCCGGGATTATACCGTGGATATGGCCCCCCAAGTTCCGGAGGGGCTTGAACAGGAACTCAGCCGCCGGGATTTTACCATCAACACCATGGCCTTCTCCTTTAGGGATCTGAAGTTTCTCGATCTGCTTGGTGGAGGCAGGGACCTCTCGAACCGGATCGTGCGCATGGTCTCTCCCTCTGTTTTCAATGCAGACCCGATCCGGATGCTGAGGGCGGCGCGGCTTACGACCGTGCTTAAAGGTTTTCGGCTTTCACTTTCGACCGCATCAGAGATCCGGATGCGCCCGGAGCGGATCTTCGAGTCCGCTCACGAAAGGGTCCGGGAGGAGATGGACCGGATCATGGCGTCGGGCCGAGCCTCGAAGGGTCTCCGTCTGATGCAGGATCTCGGGTTGCTGCGGGTTGTCCTCCCTGAGTTCCTCCCCCTTTTCGGCCTGGACCAGGGTCCTTACCACCACCTTGATGCCTTCGAGCATACCCTGAATACGGTGCGAGAGACAGAGAGCCTTTTGGATCTGACGGCCGGAGGGCCGAAGGATAACCCCTTTCAGTTTTGCTTTAAGCTGAATCCGGAGGATCGGATGGTCCTTTTTTATGCCGCCCTCCTCCATGACATCGGGAAGGCCCAAAGCCTCACCCTAAACTCCCAGGGGGTCCCCCATTTTTATGGTCACGAGAAGATCGGCGCCGGGATGGCTATGGAGGTCATGAAACGCCTTTGCTTTTCCGGAGGCCGTGCGGATCGGGTTTCGCGGCTGATCCGGTTCCACGTCCTGGGACTCGGTCTGATTCACTCGGGCGCAACCGATAAGGCCCTCCGAAGGATCATCCATAAGCTCGGTTCCGATCTCCCCTTGCATGTGCTCCTCTCCTTGTCGGATCGGCGGGCGGCACGGGGCAAGGGGTTCCGTGAAATGGAGCAAAAGACCATATCCATAGGAGAGGCCCTGCTGAATACTTATACGGAGGGAGGAGAAAGACTCCTCCGGCCCGAGAAACTCGTGAGCGGCAGGGAAATCATGGAAATCCTTTCTCTTCCGCCAGGTCCGGCCGTGGGCAAGGTCATAGACCAGGTCCGGATGCTGCAGATCGACCGGGTCATCCGGTCCCGGGAAGAGGCCCTTTCATTTTTGCAGAGCCTCAGAAAAGACGGATATTAATCTTCGGAAAACCTCTTGACACTCTTTATTTTCGGGTGTTAAGATCATCTCGTTTTTGGGGGCAGGCTTGGATAGAATCATCCTCTTTTTTGCATCCGGGTTTTTAAGCGGCTATGCCCCACTTGCTTCCGGGACCGCCGGGACACTGGTCGGGATTGCAATATTTATTCTGCTCAATCAATTTCCTCTAAAACTATACGGCATTCTGACCTCAGCCATCGTGTTTTTCGGCGTCTGGTTGTCCTCCCGGGCCGAAGCGATCCTCGGAGAAAAAGACAGCGGTGTCATTGTGATTGATGAGATCGCCGGGTTCCTGATCACCATGTTCGCACTCCCCATGACCTGGCAGACCATCGTCATCGGCTTCTTTGTGTTCCGGGCATTCGATATATTCAAGCCCTTTCCCATTCGAAGGATTGATCAACGCGTTCCGGGGGGATGGGGAGTGATGCTGGATGACGTCCTGGCCGGGGTGTACGCCAACCTGACGATCCATCTGCTCCGGCGGGTGATGTGACTATGATTGCCGAGATCGTAACCCTGATTTCCGAATGGGAAATCCTTGCCGGGGGCCCCGGAGGCCGGGATCGGACGATTCAGGACTTGGCGCGTGATATGCTGATGCGGTCCGGCATTCAGGTTCTTTCCATGCGGCGCCTTGTGCGCGAGGATCTGGTCGTTGAACGCGCCCTGGCCAATTCCCTGGCGCTATTCGATCTGATTCTGATCCTCAATGCCTCTTCCGAGGGGGGTGAGAAGACCCTGCGCAAGGCCTTGGCCCAGATGAGCGGCAAGGGCCTGGTTCTGATTCCCAGCCTGTTCGAGGATCTCAAAGGCTACTACAGGGCCAAAGGGATCGCCCTCCCAAGGGACATCGAGGCCAGGGCGCTTCTGCCCAAGGATGCCCATTGGATTCCTCCTCAGGATGGGGTCCGGCCGGGGATCTTTATGACGGTTCACGGCAAAACTCTTCTGGTTCTTCCGGACGAGATCCGAGAGGTGGAACAGATGTGGGAGCGGGCCTTTCGCTCCTGGATCGGCAAGCGGTTCATGCACCCGGTTTACTCGAAGACATGGACATTCCGTTTTATCAGCCGGTTGCCGGAGAAGATCCGGTCGTTTTTGGCAAGGAGCGCGGGCGGGGCAAGGCTGACCTTTTATTCAGAGGGATGTTTGTCGAAAGCGGCCCTCTTCCTGGAGGGGAGAGATCCCAAGATGCTTGAGAGGGAGGCGGTCCGGCTTCGGGGGAAGGTCCTTTCGGATCTGGGGCCCGAATTCCTTTGCGATGGGGAAGAGACCCTGCACGGGATCGTGGGGAGGCTTTTGATCGACCGTTCATTAAGCATCGCGGTTGCGGAATCGTGCACCGGAGGTATGATTGCCTCCATGCTGGTGGAGGTCCCGGGGATCTCTTCGGTCCTGGACCGGGGGGTGGTGAGCTACAGCAATACGGCCAAGAGAGACCTCTTGGGGGTCGAGGAGGAGGTCTTTAAGACCCATGGGGCTGTGAGCCGGGAGGCGGCACGCGCCATGGCTGCAGGGATCCGGGACCGGGCAGGGACGATGATCGGGCTGGCCGTCACCGGGATTGCCGGCCCCGGCGGAGGAAGCCGCGACAAGCCCGTAGGGACGGTCTTTGTCGGCCTTTCCACCTCTCGAGGGGACGAGGTCACGGAGTATCATTTTCAGGGCGACCGCCAAATGATCCGTCTTCAGAGCGCGCAGATGGCCTTGGACCGGGTCCGGCGGTATCTTCTGGACATATAAAACCGTTTAAATTGTTTGAACTGTTTGAACCATTTAAACGTGCCCGATACAAAGGCAGAGGGCTGTTGGTTCATGCCGGCCAGGAAAAGGAAGATGGGATGGGATCGGAAACCATCCGGGCCTTCATTGCCGTGGAGATCCCTGAAGAGCTGAAACAGGGATTGGTGAGGCTCCAGCAGGCCTTTCAAAGCCGGGGCGACCGGGTCACCTGGGTCAGGCCGCAGGGTATGCACATCACGCTGAAATTTCTGGGAGAGATCGGGGAGGAAAGCATTTCGGAGATCGGGGAGGAGATCAAAGGTGTTTGTGCCGAAGTTCCCCGGTTCCATGCAGGGATCTCCGGGACCGGCGTCTTCCCGAATGAGAAGCAGCCCCGAACGCTCTGGGTGGGGATCAAGGATGGGGCGGAACCTTTGAAGCAGATCGCCCGTGACTTGGAGGCTCGCCTTGCAAGGATCGGCTTTGTCCCTGAGAGACGGCCTTTCAGCGCCCATATCACCATCGGGCGGATCAAGGAGATCCGGGACCGCAGGCGGTTTGCGGCCCAGATTGCGAAGCATAAAGAGTCGGAGATCGGTTCCATGACCGCGGAGGCCGTTCATCTTTTCGAAAGCCGGCTTCGCCCGGATGGGGCGGTCTACATCGAAAGATTCTCCGCTCCTTTGGGAGGTGAAAAGGGCTTTGAAACATGATAAGGTGACTCATAACCACACGAACTATTCTGAAAGGAGTTTCAGCATGGCGGACAACAATAATAATAAAAAGAAGGCGCTTGACCTTGCGGTGATCCAGATTGAGAAGCAGTTCGGCAAAGGGTCTATCATGCGGCTGGGCTCCGGGGCCGCGGTGATAGATGTCCCTGCGATTCCATCCGGGTCCCTCTCGCTCGACCATGCCCTCGGGACATGGGGGTATCCGAGGGGGCGGATCATCGAGATCTTCGGTCCGGAATCGTCCGGCAAGACGACCCTTTCCCTGCACGCGATTGCAGAGGCTCAAAAGGGGGGAGGAATCGCCGCCTTTATTGATGCCGAGCATGCCCTGGATGTCACCTATGCGAGGAAGCTGGGGGTCAATAGCGACGATCTTCTGATCTCGCAGCCCGATACCGGGGAACAGGCCCTGGAGATCACCGAGGTCTTGGTCAGAAGCGGCGCCGTGGATGTCATCGTCATCGACTCGGTGGCGGCCCTGGTCCCCAGGGCGGAGATCGAAGGGGAAATGGGCGATGCCCATATGGGGCTCCAGGCCAGGCTCATGTCCCAGGCCCTGCGCAAGCTCACGGGGGTCGTGTCCCGGTCCGGGACCACGCTGATCTTTATTAACCAGATCCGCATGAAGATCGGGGTCATGTTCGGAAACCCGGAGACCACGACCGGCGGCAATGCCCTGAAATTCTACGCCTCGATCCGGCTTGATATCCGGAAGATCGGGCAGATCAAGGACGGCGAACAGGTTCAGGGGAACCGGGTCAGGGTCAAGGTGGTGAAGAACAAGGTGGCCCCGCCGTTCCGTCAGGCGGAGTTTGATATCCTCTTCAATGAGGGGATCGGGAGGGAAGGCGATCTCATTGATCTCGCTGCCGAGCATGGGATCATTCAGAAGAGCGGGGCCTGGTACTCCTACAACGAGACCAGGATCGGCCAGGGGAGGGAGAATGCCAGGGCCTTCCTCAAGGAAAACGCCGATATCCTGGCTAAAGTCGAAAAGGAAATCAAGGAGAAGCTGGGCATGGTGCGGCCCCCCAAGGGAGATTCGGTCAAGGCCTGATTTATTGACAGTTTAAAACCTTCCGTGTTATCCTGAATATGATGAATGGATCGTGAAATCCACTTGGAAGGCTGATCCTATGGACTTAAATGGGCTGTTAAAAACCGCTATTGAACGCAAGGCATCGGATGTCCACTTCAAGGTCGGGAGTCCGCCTGTTCTGAGGATCGACGGGGAACTGATCCCCATGATCGAACATAAGCGGCTGATTTCCGAGGACACGATCGGGATCGCCTTCTCGATCATGAACAACTACCAGAAACAGAAATTCAAGACCAACAACGAAACCGATGTGGCCTATTCAGTGCCCGGCCTGGGCCGTTTCCGTGTCAATATCTTCCAGCAGAGGAGTACGGTCGCCATTGTTCTCCGCGTGATCCCGCACCGGATACAACAGATCGCGGACCTGAATCTCCCGCCGGTTCTTGAGAAACTTTCCCTGATGCAGCGGGGTCTTGTCCTGGTGACCGGGACCACCGGCAGCGGTAAGACCACAACGCTTGCGGCCATGATTGATCATATCAATAACAACCGGACCTCCAATGTCATCACCATAGAGGACCCCATCGAATTCCTTCATAAAGACAAGAAGAGCATCATCAACCAGCGGGAGATCGGCACGGACGTCAAGGCCTTTGACGGCGCCTTAAGATCGGCGCTTCGCCAGGACCCGGATGTGATCCTGGTGGGAGAAATGAGGGATTATGATACCATCTCAACAGCCCTGATGGCCGCCGAGACCGGACACTTCGTGATGAGCACCCTGCATACGGTGGATGCTATGGAAACCGTGAACCGGATCATCGCTGTTTTCCCTCCGCACCAGCAAAAACAGATCCGGATCCAACTCTCCGCAGTCATCAAGGGGATCATCTCGCAACGGCTGGTGGTCCGCGCGGACGGCAAGGGCCGGATCCCGGCCGTAGAGGTCATGCTGGCTACCGACCTGATCAGGGAATATATCGTGGACAAAGACAAGACCCGCCTGATTCACGATGCCATTGCCGCCGGCAGGAGTCAGTACGGAATGCAGACCTTCGACCAGTCTCTGATGGAGATCTACCATCGGGGCCTGATCTCCTACGACGAGGCGCTCAAGCGGAGTTCCAACCCGGAGGATTTCGCCCTCAAGGCGAGAGGGATCCAGTCCACAAGCGACCTCTCCTGGGAGGAGCAGGAAAAGGCGAGCGGGAAAGGCGGAACGGCCTCCAACCAGGAAGAAGAGTTCAAGATCGACCGATTCTTTACATAATGCAAACTGCCCGCTGCAAGTTGCGGTATGTGGTGATCAATCATCTTTCATCCACTCTTCCCTATTCCCCCTCCTTTTTCTTGTGAGACTAAGTGGTCCTGTTCGTAAATATGGTAACGTACCGAGAGTGCCGTAGGGCGGCCTCATCCCCGCGCGCGACTGAGGCGTACCCCCTGCGGTACGTCGCAAGGAGCGGAACGCCGAGGAGGCCGCCCTACGG
>MNYV01000163.1 GCA_001873285.1 Nitrospirae bacterium CG2_30_53_67 | reverse complement strand
GACTGCGGGACCGGCGATCCATGCTGCAAGTCCGGAACCGCCTTTGTCATCCTTTCTTTGGGCGAAAACCATGCGAACGAGACGGGCGCTGCGCCCACGTTTAAGATCCTGCAATACGGCGCGACGTATGATGACATCGTCGAGTATGTGGATCTCTCCCGATTAAGGCAGGAACTCTCCTGCTCCTCTCTTTCGATCCGGACGTCCACGCTCCCTGAAGGGACCGAGGATACGGCCTACAATGCCCAGATCGAGGGGTATGGGGGATGCTTGCCTTATCAGCCATGGTCTCCGGCCGGACCGATCAGCTGGAGCGGCGGCCTTTCGCTCAGTACTGCGGGCACGATAAGCGGGACCATTGATACCAGCGCGACCCCCTCCGGCACGCTGGGCGCCTGTTCCAACACCATAGGGATTACTAATGTCACGCTGACCGATGCCCAGGGAAAGACGGCGGTCAGGGATTTCTCCATCCTGGTCTATCCCCAGACCCTGAGGATCACGAATTCGGATCTCCCCTCCACAACCGAGGGGGCTTCGGCTCCGATTTTTGCCACCTTGAACGGGACCGGCGGCATGAATGCCTACACCTGGAGCCTCTCCGGCAATCCCGGATGGTTGGGCGTGGATGGGGTCACGGGTGTGCTCAGCGCGAGTCCCCCGGGCGCATCGGCTGGGGACTATCCGTTTGCAGCCGTCCTTTCGGATAGCTGTTCCACCACGTCAAAAGGTTTTTCTGTGCGCGTCAATGCTTCTTCCGGCGGGACTGCGCCCACCTGCACCCTGACGGGCCCGGCCGGGCCGATCAACCCGGGACAGACCGCGGACCTCACCTGGGCCGTCACCAACGGTCCCGCGGACGGTGCCTTCGCTCCGGTCAGCGGTGGGTGTTCAAACTTCACGAGTTCCAACGGCGGCACGTGCACAACGGCGGCCCTTGTTGCAACCACGACATTTACCCTGACGGTTTCGAATACGAACGGCTCGAATAATTGTTCGGCCACGGTCACGGTCAATCCGCCAAGTGCGCCCTCCTGTACCCTGACCGCGAGCCCCGGCATCGTGGATTACAACAGCACGACCAGTCTGATCTGGAACATCACCAACGGTCCTGCGGACGGTGTATTCGCGCCCTCGAGCGGCACCTGCACGAGCTTTGTCAGCTCGAACTCGGGAACGTGCACCACCGCTGCTTTGACATCATTGAGTTCGTTTACCCTGACGGTGACCAATGCCTACGGAAGCGGAAACTGCTCGACCTCCGCGTATGTCGGCTGTGCCGGATACCGGGTCTGGAATAATACGGGGGGAAGGAGAGACTTCTGGATTGACGGCGCGTGCAGGCGCATCAATAACAACGCGGAGATCACGACGGCGGTCATCTTGTTGAACCCGGGTGAGACTATTGAACGGAGGACCACGAACAACGGCACCTGCGGCCTTCCCGTGGTCTCGACTTTGACTTACGATACCGCCATGAATGCCGACATCACCATCAACGGCGGTGACGGCGACTGCCAGGCGAATTTCGGCGGTACGGACCGTTAAGTTTTTAAAATACAACAACTGTTGTTGCCTTCCTGGATGTGATTGCGGAATCGCTGAATCAAAGATGATTTTCTTGACAAAATAAACCTCCTTTGCTAACATACGACCCCTATTTTTCTTAAGCTTAAAAGCGGAGTTTTTTGTGACATTTCAGGAACTTATTCTGTCCTTGCAGAATTACTGGGTGAAAAAGGGGTGCCTCATCCAGCAGGGGTATGACATTGAAGTCGGGGCCGGCACCTTCAATCCTGCGACATTTTTACGTGTTCTGGGTCCCGAACCCTGGAACGCCGCCTATGTGGAACCTTCAAGGAGACCCACGGACGGCCGGTACGGAGAAAACCCGAACCGCCTGCAGCATTATTATCAGTTCCAGGTGATCATGAAGCCCTCACCCAAGGACATCCAGGATATCTATATCAGAAGCCTGGTCGAGATTGGTGTTGATCCCCTCCAGCATGACATCCGTTTTGTCGAGGACGACTGGGAGTCTCCGACCCTGGGGGCTTGGGGCCTCGGCTGGGAGGTCTGGCTCGACGGCATGGAGATCACGCAATTCACCTACTTCCAGCAGGTGGGCGGGATCGACCTTTCCCCGGTTTCCGTGGAGATCACCTACGGGCTGGAACGGATGGCCATGTACCTCCAGCAGGTGGACAATGTCTTTGATCTGAAATGGGCGGAGGGGGTCACGTATGGGGATATCCACCATGAAGATGAGGTTGAGTTCTCCCGGTACAACTTCGAGATCTCCGATTCCGGGATGCATTTTAACCTCTTCGATATCTTTGAAAAGGAGGGGAACCGTCTCATCAAGGAAGGCCTGATTCTCCCCGCCTATGATTATTGTCTGAAGTGTTCGCACGCCTTCAACATGCTGGATGCCCGGGGCGCCATCAGCGTGACCGAACGGACCGGCTACATCGCCAGGGTTCGAAACCTGGCCAGGCTCTGTGCAAAAGGGTATCTCGCCATGCGTGAAGAAAAGGGGTTCCCTCTTCTTCCGCAGCGTCAGAAGCCTCATCAGAGGAAACAGGACATGATTTCGAAAAAAGAGGATATGGGGTTATAGGCCATGGGCAAGGAGTTGTTGCTGGAGATCGGCGCCGAGGAAATACCCGCAGCCTTTTTACCTGGGGCCATGTCGGAATTGAAGACCTTGACCGAGAAGATTTTAACGGAGCATCGCCTTGGTTTCAGCTCGGTTTTGACCTTTGCCTCGCCCAGGAGACTGATCCTTTATGTAGAAGGGCTTCCCGAACGGCAGGAGGATCTCAACCTGACGGTCCTCGGTCCTGCCCGGTCGGTGGCCTATGACTCAGAGGGGAACCCCACTAAGGCGGCCGTAGGCTTTGCGCGAGGCCAAGGTGTTGACATCAAGGATCTGACCATTCAGGAGACGCCCAAGGGGGAATATCTTTGCGCCGTAAAAAAAGAGCCCGGTCTCCCCGCTCCGGAAGTTTTGCAGAAGATCCTTCCCGAGATCATCACCACGCTCCACTTTCCCAAGTCCATGCGCTGGGGGAGCGGGAGTCTTCGGTTTGCAAGGCCCATCCACTGGATCCTCGCCCTGTACAATGAAGAGGTGATCCCCTTTGAATTCGACGGGATCAAGAGCGGGAACCTCTCCCGTGGGCATCGTTTCATGAGCCCTGGCTCTTGTACGGTCCACGGCTTCAAGTCTTACAAGGCCTCTTCCAAGGATCGTTTTCTGATGTTCGACCCCGAAGATAGGAGGAAGGAGATCCTGAAACAGATCCAGAAGATTGAGAGCGAAGTGGGGGGGCGAGTGATTCCGGACGAAAAGCTCCTTGAAGAGGTGATCTATCTGGTCGAATATCCCACGGCGCTCTGCGGGAGTTTTGAACCCGGCTTCCTCTCGCTCCCCCGCCAGGTCCTGATCACCGCCATGCGGGAACACCAGAGGTATTTTTCATTGGAGAGCAGCTCGGGTGATCTCCTCCCGCACTTCATCACGGTCAGCAATACACGGGCCAAGGACGCGGGGATGATCATCTCCGGGAACGAACGGGTCCTCCGTGCCAGGTTGACCGATGCCCTTTACTTCTTCAAGAGCGACTGCGGGCGTCCGCTTTCCTCTTATGTGGAGGATCTCAAACGGGTGACCTTTCAGGAAAAGCTGGGGACCCTGTTTGAGAAGGCCGAGAGGATTGCCGCGCTTTCCGCCTGGCTGGCAAAAAAGATCGGAATCATGGATACGGTCCCGGTCTCTACGGCCGCATCGTTATGCAAGGCCGATCTCTGTACTTCCATGGTCAAGGAGTTTCCCACCCTGCAGGGAGAGATGGGACGTGAATATGCCCTCCTCTCCGGGGAATCGGAACAGGCGGCCCTCGCCGTGTCCGAGCACTACCGCCCCCGTTTTGCGGGCGACCTCATCCCTTCGTCCGAAGAGGGGGCCCTGATCAGTCTGGCCGATAAGATGGATACCATCGCCGGGTGTTTCGGAATCGGACTCCTCCCGTCCGGGTCCGAGGATCCTTATGCCCTTCGCCGGCAGACCCTCGGCATTCTTGCCATCCTGATGGAGAAAGGGTATCCGGTCCTCCTTTCGGAGATGATTGACGAGGCGCTCCGGCTCCTCGGACCGAATATCTCTTTGGATCTCGAAGGGACCAGGAAGGCGATCCTGAATTATTTTAAGGGAAGGCTCTCGGGTCTTCTCATCTCCGACGTCCACCGGTACGATACCGTGGAAGCGGTCCTGGAGGCGGGTTTCGATCACCTTCCTGATGCCAAGGCGAGGGTAGATGCCCTAACGGCATTCCGGGGTGAACCCATGTTCGAACCGTTTACCGTGGTCTGCAAGCGGGCCATGAATATCATCAAAGGGAGCGAGACCCGTGCGGTGGAGAAGGGGCTGCTCCAGCACGAAAGCGAAAAGTCGCTTTACCAGGATGTTCAGCAGACCGAGAAGAAAGTAAAGAATCTGATCCAGAAAGGAAAATATAGAGAAGCCTTGACCACGATCGCTTCCCTCCGGGAGGCCATCGATTCATTTTTTGACGGGGTGATGGTCATGGACAAGGACATGAAAATTCGCGATAACCGCCTGGCTTTACTCTCCCGCGTTGCATCCATGGTCTCACGGATCGCCGATTTTTCAAAAATCGTAGTGGAATGACCGCTTGATTTTTTCTTGTCTTGGCCCCGGTTTTGTTTTATAGTGCAGATCTCAGATGATACCACACCTGCCGGCCATCTGATGAGATCCGACTTCAAACAGGGGAAACCATGATGGGAAAAGCAACATATCTTGTATAGGGGAGGAACTCGATGTCCAAGAAGAAAAAGTATGTCTATCTGTTTGCCAACGGGAAGGCTGACGGCAAGGGGACCTGGAAGGAACTCCTCGGCGGAAAGGGCGCCGGCCTGGCCGAGATGAGCAGATTGGGAATACCCGTGCCTGCGGGTTTTACCATCACCACGGATGTATGCACGGAGTACTATAAAAACAGCCGCAAATACCCTGCCGGCCTCAAGGAGCAGGTGGCTCATGCCATGGCCAAGGTGGAAAAGGCCATGGGCGCCGAATTCGGGGATCCGAAAAGGCCTCTTTTGGTCTCGGTCCGGTCCGGGGCCAGGCAATCCATGCCCGGGATGATGGAGACGGTTCTCAATGTCGGCCTGACGTCCAAGACCATCCCGGCCATGATCGAACGCAGCCGGAACGAACGGTTCGTCTACGATGCCTACCGGCGGCTGATCATGATGTATGCCGACGTGGTCATGGAAAAGGCGGCCGGGATTGAACCGGCTGACGGGCATGGGATCCGTCATCAGCTCGAACAGGAAATGGATCAGTTGAAGAGGCAGAAGGGATATCAGTTTGATACGGACTTGACCGCCGGGGATCTGAAGCATCTGGCGGATCTCTTCAAGAAAAAGGTGAAAGCGGTCTTGAAAAAGGACTTTCCCGATGATCCCTACGAGCAGCTCTGGGGCGGGATCGGAGCGGTCTTCCAATCCTGGAATGGGAAACGGGCCGTTTCCTACCGGAAGATCGAGGGGATTCCGGAGGAATGGGGCACGGCCGTGAATGTGCAGTCCATGGTCTTCGGGAACACCGGGAGCCGCAGCGGGACCGGGGTGGCCTTTACACGCAACCCGGCTACGGGGGAGAAATTCTTCTTCGGCGAATATCTCATGAATGCCCAGGGAGAAGACGTGGTGGCCGGCATCCGAACCCCGCAGCCCATCAATAAGAAACAGAAAGGGGACAGCGGCCTTCTTTCCCTCGAAGAGGAGATGCCCAAGGTCTACAAACAGCTTCTGTCAATCCAGAAAAAGCTCGATACCCATTACCGCGATATGCAGGATATCGAGTTCACCATCGAAGAGAGTAAACTCTGGATGCTGCAGACCCGGTCGGGGAAACGGAACGGGGCCGCCGCTATCAGAATTGCCGTGGAAATGGTCAAGGAGAGGCTGATTACCAGGCAGGAGGCCATCCTGCGGGTGTCGCCGAATCATCTCGACGAACTGCTCCATCCCATGCTGGATCCGGATGCTGAAAAGAAAATGACGCCTCTGGCCAAGGGGCTGCCGGCGGGTCCGGGCGGCGCCATCGGACAGATCGTCTTTACGGCCGATGATGCCGAGGCCTGGGCAAAGCAAGGGAAGAATGTGATCCTGGTCCGGAACGAAACCTCTCCCGAGGACGTGCACGGCATGCACGCGGCACAGGCCATCCTTACGGCCAAGGGAGGGATGACCAGCCATGCGGCCCTGGTGGCCAGGGGCTGGGGCAAGTGCTGCATCGTAGGTTGCGGCGCCCTGGAGATCCGGACTGGAAGGCGTGAACTCTGCGTGGGAGGCGCCACGCTCAAAGAGGGGGACTGGATCACCCTGAACGGCACCAGGGGGCTGGTCTACATGGGGAAGATCGCTCTCCTTGCCGCGGATCCGGAAAAGAACCCCTATTATAAAACTTTGATGAGCTGGGCTGATCAATTGCGCAGGATCGGGGTCCGGACCAATGCCGACTCCCCTGATGATGCGGCTCTGGCGCGGGCATTCGGGGCGGAGGGGATCGGCCTTTGCCGCACCGAACATATGTTCTTCGGGCCTGAGAGGATCCAGGCCATCCGGGAGATGATTGTGGCCGAAACCTTTGAGGCCCGGCGCAAGGCCATCATGAAGCTCCTCCCTTACCAGCGGCAGGATTTTATGGGCATTCTCAAGGCCATGAAGGGGCTGCCGGTAACCATCCGGACCTTGGATCCGCCGCTCCACGAATTTGTGAGCATGGACCAGAAACAGGTTCAGAAACTGGCCGATGAGCTGGGCATCTCAACAAACAGGCTCAATGCCCGGATCGCCCAGCTCCATGAAATGAACCCCATGCTGGGGCATCGGGGGTGCCGCCTCGGCATCACCTATCCTGAAGTCACCGAGATGCAGGCCAGGGCCATCTTCGAAGCGGCGGCTGAACTCACCCGGCAGGGCTGCAAGGTCTATCCCGAGGTGATGATCCCCCTGGTGGGGATCCCTGCGGAGCTCGCCCACCAGCGTAAAATTGTGGAGAGGGTCGCGAATGAGGTCAAAAAAGAGAAGGGGAAATTCTCCTACAAGATCGGCACCATGATCGAGGTTCCCAGGGCCTGCCTGGTGGCCGACAAGATCGCGGATGCAGCCGAGTTCTTCTCATTCGGGACCAATGACCTGAGTCAGACCATCTTCGGTTTTTCGAGGGACGACATCGGGTCCTTCCTGCCGGAATATCTGGAGAAGAAGATCCTTCCGGTTGATCCGTTCCAGACCCTGGACCAGGAGGGCGTGGGTCAGCTCATGGCCATGGCCGTGAAGAAGGGGAGGAGCATCCGTAAGAACCTGAAAATCGGGATATGCGGTGAACATGGCGGTGATCCCCGGTCCGTGGAGTTCTGTCACCGGATCGGCCTTGATTATGTGAGCTGTTCACCCTTCAGGGTCCCCATCGCTAGATTAGCCGCTGCGCATGCGGCCTTGAAAAAGTGAAAAAAACAATGATGAAGTGATTGATCATTCGAAGATTCCCCGCAGCTTGTTGCGGAGAGCTTCAACTTTGAAGTCCTTGAATGCCTCTCCTTTAATAGGTCAGAACCTGCGTATCCTCATCCATGGCCATCTCGATATAGGTTGCGCTGCCGATGATGTCGGTGCATTCATGGATCAGATCATCTCGGGTCATCTGATGGTGGGCAAGACTCGGGCTGCAGATAAAGATCTTCACGCCTGCGTTATGGGCGTCCCGGATGAATTCATAGAGTGCCCTTGCCGAAGCCCCATGGGAGGACTGCTCAATAAAAATTTTTTCGGCCACTCCCTTTTTCAAGATCAGACCGGCATCAGCGGTGATGACCATGGAGACATCATAATTCAGCGAAGCGGCCGCAACAGCCTGATAAAAAGGGGTGTACAATTGCTGGGTATTATCCAGATCCATGTTGAGCAGCATGATCAGGAGTTTCTTAAAATTGGCCATAGGTCCCTCCTTTTTTTTGTTATCATAACACGAAGTATGTATCTTATGCAATCTAAATGGTTGTTATTATTTAACTTTTAACTCTTTAGGGGAATGGACGAGGTTTCCGCAGTCGGGTATCTTATTCACGGGTTCAATGGGCTGAGTGATCTTCTAGATGAACCCTTAGCCCCGATGGTATGCCGTCGGGGCTTTATTTATTTTTGGGATCATCTCCAAAAGAGTGTGTGAAAACATAAGGGTTCAAGGGGTCAAGGATTCCAGGGGTCAAGTGAAGTGCTGAAAACATAAAAAACCGAGGGTCATAGGGTTACACTTTGCGTGTCCCGCTTTTTTATATAATTGCCCTCTGTGACAGCTACTACACCAAGGCATCTTGGGTTCAAGGGTTCCAGTGTTTTTCGCTGGAGATTTTGCTTGCGTTTAAGTATTTCACTTGAATCCTTGACCCTTTGAACCCTCGCCCCCTTTTTACCCACTAAATGGGAGAAGAAGCAAATTTAAGATTTAAATACCTTGACTTTAATGGATAATTTCTTTATATTTTAAACTCTTAAAATCATGGCGCGGGGTGGAGCAGTCTGGTAGCTCGTCGGGCTCATAACCCGAAGGTCGGAGGTTCAAATCCTCCCCCCGCTACCAAAATAGATTCTCTTTCGTGTTTAATCGGCTCAGGTCTTATCGGTCTGATCGGTTTGAAGCTGATGTTTCGGCAGGGATAGACCCTGTTGATCCATTGGAACCTTTCATGCCCTGCCCCTTCAGCGGCGGGGCATTTTTTTGTGCATTGACTTCTTGAATGGGCTGATGCTAAACTTCAACATCGTAAAAATCGTAAAAAAATGATTTCCCCCATGCTTTTGAGATGCTATGCGTAACGTGATCGTTGGCATTTCTGTTTTATTCTTTACCTTGTCAGGTATCATCACATTTAAGGCATTAGGAATGTCTGACAGGGATACCCGTTATCTATACGTCTGGAAGGGAATGAAGGCGGAAGGCCTCCCGCCCGAAGCAGCAGAGAGGTTAGGACAGTTTGCCACAGAACTGGCAGTCAATCGGGCTCTGATTGAAGATCTGCATACCACCATCACCGAGTTGGAGGAGAAGCTCTCACATCAGGATAAAGAGACTCACCCAAAGATGGAAGCCGGAGGATCCGAAAAAGAGGTTAAGGTTTTAGCTGTATTCGGCGGCGGGTCGTTCGGTTCCGGCCAGGTCGTCATTGACGATAAGACGGTGGATGCGGTTAAAAAATTGATCCCGGTTATTCTGGCGTCCCCTAATGATCATGTGATGATCGAGGGGCATACGGACAATATGCCGATCAAGTCATCTGCCGAAACAGAATACAGGGACAACATGGAATTGTCCTTCTTCAGGGCAAAGGAAATCGCCCTTATATTGAAGAAAAACGGCATCCCCCGGAAACGGATCTCCGTAACCGGATACG
>MNYV01000162.1 GCA_001873285.1 Nitrospirae bacterium CG2_30_53_67 | reverse complement strand
ATCGACATCCACTTGATGAGACCGACCTTGACCACCCCGCCGATGATCATGAACAGCCCCATAAAGAAAAAGAGCGTGGCCCATTCGGCCTCGGCCAGGATGCGATGCGGCTCCTTGGTCCCTGAGATGAGCAGCAGAAGCCCTGCGCCGAAGAGGGCGATGGTGGCCGGCTCATAATGAAGCGCCCCGTGAAAGATAAAGCCTGTAATGGTCACGGCCAGCACAAAAAGGGACTTCTTCAGGAGCACCGGGTCCTTGATGGCCTCGTTTTCATTCATGGCCATGACTCGCTGTTTCAACTCCTCTTTCACATGCAACTGCTTCCCGAATATGAACTTGATGGTGGCTACGTACGCGATCAGTACAACGATGATGACCGGGCTTAGATGGTAGATAAAGGCCATGAAGTCGAGTTGGGCCTTGGAGGCGATCATGATGTTGGGCGGGTCGCCGATCAGGGTGGCGGTTCCTCCGATATTCGAAGCCAGGGCCTCGGTGATCAGAAAGGGGACCACCTCCAGCTCCAGGGCCTGGCAGATCAGGAGCGTCACCGGCGCGATCAGGAGGACCGTCGTCACATTGTCGAGAAATGCCGAGAGCGTGGCCGTGACTATCGAGAAGATCGCCATGATCCTGAACGGCTCCCCCCTGGCCGCCTTGGCGCTCTTGATGGCGATATATTCGAATAGGCCCGTGGGTTTCATGATGTTGATAATGATCATCATGCTGACCAGCAGGAAGATGACGTTCCAGTCTATGCCCAGTTCCATGGAATGGAAGGCGTCTTCCTGCGTGACGATCCCCAGAACGATCATCAATGCCGAGCCGAAGATGGCCAGAATGGTCTTATGAACCTTCTCGGATATGATCAGGGCATAGGCCAGGATAAAAATCGCTGTCGCCATCCAGAAGGACGGCCCCATGACCACGACCTGTGAAGCGGCCTCAGAACTCATCTCGGACCTCCTCTATTTTCAAATGGTTATTTTTCATTCAGCATGGCCTTGGTGATTTCAAAAAAGATATCCCTTTCATAAAGCATACCGACCACCTTGCCGTCCTTGCCGATGACCGGGAGCCTGCGCACGTTATACTTGATCATATGGTCCACACATTCCATGAGCTGGGCATCTTCATTCACATGAATCACCTTCTTGGTCATGAGGTCGGAAACCTTGATATGTCCCACCTTCCTCGCCATGTCCTCAACCATGCCGTCCCATGTAAATTTCCCGAGGTCCATCAGCGACATGTAAGACGGGAACACGACCTTCAATATATCCCGCATGGAGAGCATGCCGACCGGAAGCCCCTTTGCATCCAGCACCGGGAGCCCTTTGACCCCGACCCTTTCTACCCCGCGGGGCGCCGTCCTCAGAAGATTGACCGCTTCCCGAAGGGTGTTATCGGGGCTTAAATATCCCTGAAGAGGAATCATCAGATCTTCAGCTTTCATGCGCTCACCTCCTATTGATAAACCGGCGTTATTTAATCTGTATCGGCATACCCAGAAGCGGCCAGAAGGTAACGATGGCCAGTCCGAGAACCACAATCAGAATGATGCTCAAAGGGATCCCGTGTTTGAAAAATTCCCCGGTGGTGAACTGCTTGGATTCATAGGCAATGGCATTTGGGGCCGCGCCGATGAGCAAGAGAAAGGGCATGCCCGCGGTCACCAGGGAGGCATAGAAGATGACGTCCGGCGCCACTCCCAGATATTTTGCAACCACAAGGGAAACCGGAAGAGAAATGGCTATGGCGGCCACATTCATGATGAAGTTCGTCATGATCAGGACAAAGGTGGCAATGCTCAGAACGAAGACCAGCCAGTGGGCGTGCTGGAACATGACCAGCCAGTTGACCGCCATCCATTGGGCGGCCTCGGTTTTCCAGAGGCAGAAACCGATGCTCATGGCGCCGCTGAAGAGGAGGATAATGTTCCATGGGATCTCCTCGAGTTCTTTTACCGTCAGGATCTTGAATATGAAGAACAGGAGGGTCGAGATCAGGATCAATGCAGCCCGGTCCAGGGCTTTTAATGCAGGGACAAAGGACTGCAAAGACATGATGATGACCACGCCGAGCACCGTAACAATGACGAATTTTTCATCCATTCTCATGGGGCCGAGTTCTCTGGAAAGCCTCTGCACCTTCTCCCTGAGCCCTGAGATGACCTTCTTCTCCGGTTTGAGAAAGATCATGAGATAGCCCCAGATGATGAAGACCATGAGCCATCCGATGAGGAACATGAATTTGGTCAGCTCGAAAAATCCGACGTCCCTGCCGGTAAATTCCCTGAACATGCCGGCCCCTGCGGCGGATCGGGCGGATCCCAGGAAGGTGATGATGCTTCCGGCGCCTGCGGCATAGGCCATGCCGATAAACAGGGCCTTTCCGAAGTTGGTCTGCTTGTCCTCCTCGCCGTAAAGGGCATAGATGGCGAGCAGGATGGGAAAAACCGTGGCCGCCGCTGCGGTATGGGCCATGAGATGGGCGAGCCCCGCAGTCACCACCAAGGCGCCGAGCAGGATCATGCTCGTTTTCTCTCCGACCACCTCGAGCATCTTATAAGCCAGGCGTTTGGTCAGACCGGTCTTGGAAAAGGCAAGACCGACCACCACGGACCCGAAGATAAACATGACCGATGGGTCCATAAAATCCTTGAAGGCATCCTTGGCGGACCGGATGCTGAAGAGCGCCTGAAATACGCCGATGGCAAGCGAAGTCACCCCGATGGGCACGACTTCGAATACCCACCAGGTGCCCGCCATGAGAAACAGGGCAATGGCCCCCTTGCCTTCCTTGGTCAACGGGAATGCCTTGCCGACCGGGTCGATAGCGTCTTTCCAGGGGGGAGTGTAATACACAAGAAAAAAAAAGCCCCAGACCCAACAGGATGAAAAATACCCTCTTCCAGTCAATGGCCTCTTTTATCCTGGCAAGCCTTATCTCCTCCGGCGGCTCCGGCAAGGAGCCTGCTGGTTTTATTTCACTCGGTTTGCCTTCCATCTCTCTCCTCCCCTGATAATGATTCCTGATATGTATAAATATTCAAACCATCTTTAATCGACTCCGGCAATCTCTTCAAAGACCTCTTTTATCCGAATAATTCCCACAATCTTCTTGTTCTCTATGACCGGCAGGAGCATGCTGTCCTGATGAATCATCAGATAGGCGGCCTTGGTGACCGGATCCTCCGGGCCGACATACCCCCGGATCGAAACCATGATATCGCTCACCGGTTTCTCCGCTAGCGTCTTTGATCCTTCTGCAAACAGACTATCCCACACAATGGCAAGCGTTTCTTCGCTCTCTGCATATCCCTGGGCCTTGGTTGAGGCACTCAGAAACGTCGGCTCCAGACCTCTGAGTATATCTTTCAGAGATAATGTACCCATTAGATTATACTTCTCATCGAATACCAGAATGGCCAGCGGGTTGAAACATTTCTCCGCCTCGATCATGGACTTCCTGATCACCCCTATGGCCTGCCGGATCGTAAACCAATACGGGATATGCGGGTAGTCAAAGACATCGATCATCAAATCCTTCACAGCCTTGTTGTTCGGCATAAAACCTCCTTTTTTATTCCATGGTGAAAACCATGA
The DNA here is from genome assembly GCA_001873285.1 of Nitrospirae bacterium CG2_30_53_67. NCBI lineage: Bacteria > Pseudomonadati > Nitrospirota > Nitrospirae bacterium CG2_30_53_67. The sequence goes on along the minus strand of MNYV01000162.1, from coordinate 18,297 downwards.
AACTCATTTTTTGCATTACAGCATTCAGTAAAAGGATCCCTGAAGATTCCCATTCTGTCGCAATGTAATATCAGATTCCGTACATGCATATAATAAAATTATTGAATTATAATGATATTATTTTATCTTGTCGAGATTTTTTTTATCCGCTATAATCACGCTGTAACCCTTTATGAAACCGTGAAATGGCAATGAATAACATATTAAGAAGATGAAAATAATCTGATCTTCCATGTCTCCGTATAGAAAGGCATTCTATCCATGCGCAGCCTTTTCAGGATCTTCAAAAAATCCTCAGAAAAGAGAGAAGAGGAGCGATCCGCCAAAGAAGCCCTGAAACAAATCTACCTGACGTTCCAGCGCCTCCTTACAGAAAACAACCATGTTCTGACACTCATGGCGGACATGGAGGAAAAACTTTCAGGAGAATACCTGTTCGACAAGCGCTACCTTGAGACCCGCATCAAATTGATTGCGGACAGGGTTTTAAACATCATTCAGGACTTGAATGCCCTGTCTCATGACCCATTCAAGGAACTCTTCCCGATCTATGATCAGATCCATGATGAGTTGAAAAAAATCATCGAATATAAAATAGAGATCCCGCAAACCGACCTGACTATTCCCATAGAAAACCTGACCGGCGATATGTCCCATGTCTCCGGAGGCAAGACTGCACAGTTGGGAGAGATCAGAAACCGGCTTCACCTTCCCACCCCGGATGGGTTCTCAATCAGCGCATACGCCTTCAAAAGGTTCATGGAACATAACCGGTTTGCGGAAAAGATCAATAAGAAATTATCTGAACTTCCTATTGATCGTATGGAAAAACTGGAAGAGGTCGGCAGAGGGATACAGGATATGGTGATCCATGGGGAAATTCCTGCGGATCTTAAAGAGGCCATACAAACAGCCTACACCGGACTTAAAGAAAAAAATCCCCCCACACTCCCCCTTATTAAAGGGGGAAATGGTGAATTTCTAAAACCGGATGTGAACGTCAAGGTCTCCGTCAGAAGCAGCGCCATCCATGAAGACGGAGAATTCAGTTTTGCAGGGCAGTATGCCACCTTCCTGAACCTCCAAGGCGATCTCATCCTGCAAAAATACAAAGAAGTCGTTGCCAGCCTTTTCACCCCCCGGGCGATATTCTACTCCAAGACAAAAGGGTTTTCAGAGGAGGAAATGGTTATGGCCGTGTGTGTCCTGCGGATGATCCATGCCAGGGCCGGCGGCGTCATGTATACCAGGAACCCCAATCACCCGGAAAGTGATACCGTCATCATGAATACGGTATGGGGGCTGGGAAAGTCCGTAGTGGATGGAACGGTTGCTCCGCAAGCCTTCATGGTTTCCAGAAAGAACGGCTCTGTCCTGGAAAGCAGCATCCCGGAACAGGAGACCATGTGGACCTGTGCCCAGGAAGGGGGCATCAAACAGATAGCTGTGCCCGTGGAGTTGAATGGAAAACCCGCTCTATCCGATGACGAGGCCGGCACATTATCCCGCTATGCATCCGTTCTGGAGGATCATTACGGCAAGCCTCAGGACATTGAATGGGCCATGGACCAGGATCACCGGATCTACATCCTTCAGAGCCGGCCTCTTCGAACGGTCCCGTCCGGTCAAACAGAAGGGAGCGTTCCCAGGCGCATAGAGGGGCGTACGATCCTGCTGGACAAGGGCGTCATTGCCTGCAAGGGAATCGCTTACGGGAAGGCCTTCCTGATGAAGGATGAAAAAGACCTGGCCGATTTCCCGGCAGGGGCCGTGCTCGTAGCCAGACACACCTCGACCAAATTCGTCATGGTCATGGACAAGGCCGCTGCGATTATTACCGATGTGGGCGGAGTGACCGGACACATGGCATCACTGGCCAGGGAGTATCGGATTCCCGCTATCCTGGATACAGAGACGGCAACAAGTATGATCCAGGATGGCCAGGAACTGACCGTGGATGCCATCCATGGCACGGTTTATGAAGGGAAGGTGGATAAGCTGCTGAAGTATGCTTCAAAGAGAAAAGAGCCGTTCAAAGAGACCCGCCTTTTCAGAACACTGGAAAAGACATTAAAGTGGATTGTCCCTTTGAATCTGGTCAACCCTGAAGCGGAAGACTTCAAGCCTGAATATTGCAGGACCTTCCATGATATCACCCGGTTTGCCCATGAAATGGCCATGGCCAAGATGTTCGGGTTGGGGGAAGACTATGACCTGGAAGGAGTCGCTACCACCCCTCTGCTGTCAGGTATCCCTATTGCGGTCCATCTCATTAACATCGATGGCGGTATAAAAAACCATGTCAAGAAGGCCTCTCCCGAGGACATATGCTCGATCCCATTTTCTGCATTTCTCAAGGGGATGCGCGGCATGAAATGGCCTGAGCCCCGTCCTGCGGATGCCAAGGGCTTTATCGGCATGATCGCCCACACCGCGGCCATACCGGAGGATCAGATCTACCGAACCGGAGAGAAGAGTCTGGCGGTCATTTCCGGCCATTACATGAATTTCAGCATCCGCCTCGGTTATCACTTCTCCATGGTGGAGGCGTATGCGGGCGAAAACATGAATGACAATTACATCAGATTCTTTTTCAAGGGCGGCGGGGCCTCCGCCGACAGGAGATTAAGGAGGGTCCGGCTCATCCGGAAGATTCTGAAGAAGATGGATTTTAAGGTGACGTTTACCGAAGACGTCATTGATGCCGTGCTTGCAAAATTCAAACAGCCTCACATTGAAGAACGTCTGGAACTCATGGGCAAGCTGACCGCCTATACCAAACAACTGGACATGGTCATGTACAATGATGCCATTACGGACTGGTATGTCGAAGAGTTTGTGAAGGAACATCTTCCTGTATGAGGATCAATCTGAATTTCTATACGCGGTTTTAATTCCTCTTAAAATTTTGCCCGTAATTTCGGATAACGTTCAAGCGTAAACGAAGCCGTCAGGTTTGTGTGATAGCCGTTTGCGCTTTGTTATCGGAAGTTGTGTTTTTACCGCGAATTATTTCAACAATCTTTTCAACAACTTCAGAGAGCTTTTCATCCCTAAGATTGCCGACGCGATATAAGATAATATGGCTGTCCGCTGTAAAGATGCGATTAGGCCTTAAATTGCTTGTCTGTTTTAGACTCCCCGTTTTAAAGTCTTTATCATCAAGTGAAAGTGAATAATTGTCTTTGATTGTTTGACTGGTTATCTGACAAAGAATAAGGTCGTCGCCGTCCAATGATGTAATGACTAAAGCAGGCCGTCTTTTAGATTGGCTTAGATCAGAAAAGGGAAAAGGCACAACAACGACATCGCCTCTTACAAACTTTGCCATGCCTCATCCTCCTCTGCTTTAAGCCAATCTTTTCTTAAAGCGGATTCACTCGCGATAGCAGTATCGATCCTTTCCTTTGTTAACTTAGTCTTTAAGAAATGGACGAAATCCAACACCTCATCAAGAAGAGGCTCCGTAAACTGTTCAAGTTCACTGATAAGTAATTCCTTTTTGCTCATGTTCAACCTCTTTCATGTTATTTAAATTTACAAACAATCTCTTTAAGGCATAAAACCTCAAGGGGACAATCAGCCCAATCATGTTCCCAACAAATAATTATGTCACATTGACGGGGTTAAGTCCATAATCTTTTCAACTTAAAAACACAATTTCGGATAACGTTGTGGATTGGCGAAGTCGGCAGGCACATATCCTTTAAAAAGAACCTTTCCATTTTACTTACTTAAGGAGTTTACTGCTTAGGTTTTCGTGAGACTCGGCGTCCCTTGTAATGATATAAGTCTATTAGAGTTCCATCAGGGGCTGTGAGGTATGCAGTGTCCTCCTCTTCATCCCATTTGGCAGGTTGATCATTCCAGTAAATAACGAGCTGACCTTCGCTTTTCAGATTATTGATTTTCTTCCCGCTGACAACAAGAACGGTATACCCAGGCGCCAACTCAATATCAGGGAACTTATACGAGGGTCCTGTTTCGCTGGAAAGTGTGTATCCTGCAAGATTGACCTTAATATTACTGATATTAGCAATCCGTGAATAGGGTTGAAGCGATTTTCCTTCAGCGGAGATAGGCGGGTGGACACTGGTAATCTTAAGGACAGACATCTTGCCGCGTTTAGACCATATCCCTAATTTGCGTTCCCTGGCATCTGCCTGAAGTTTGAGCAGTAATGCATGATGTTTACGATTCGGCGGGATGAAAAATGCATGAGCGAGACCGTCCTCAATCAGTTTGGCATTTACCATCTGATCTCTCACATAAAGATACGCCAACAAACGACCATATTTGTCTACTCGTTCTTCGTCAAACTCCAGGCGAACATCCTTCCCCATCACTAATGACTCGTTAATCCGTTTTGCTTTTAAATAAAAGGGCTCCTGCCATTCCGGCGTATTAATTCCCAGATACCTTACTTTTCGGCCATCTGACAGCAGCACCGTATCGCCGTCATACACCTTCTGAACCTGTCCGGTCTCCTGTGAAAAAGCAGGATCAGAAATGATAAAAAGAAGATATAGCAAAATAAAAGCGGGAATGATATGCCGGGTCTGTTTTATAAATGTAATAAATGGGGGGGATATATATATCTTCATCGTTTCCATTCCTCCTGCCTGCAATGACCGCATAAAGTGTGACCGGCGGTCTGCTAAAGTTAGTTGAAATTTAAAGTATCGGCTCCTAAAATGGTTTTGTTTCTGGTCAGTTAGAAACCATTTTAAGGAAATGAACCGCTGATGAAAAAAGTATTATAAGCAGGCAAAAATGTCAAGGCAAGAAGGGCCAAGGTGAAGAAGGCGCTCAAGTTGATCAATGAGTCGGCGGTCAGAAGTCGGAAAGAGGGTCTTGAGTAGACGTTGACGTTACACAAGCTGGGGCGAATTCAGGAGCTCGGCCCCAGCCTGAAGACCAGCAACTGCATCGAGTCGCTCATGTCCCTGATCGGTCAGAGACTGGACAAAGTAGATCATTGGAAGAACTCGAATCAGAAACAGAGATAGTTGGCTGCCGCCTTATTGGATATAGAGCCCAGGCTGAATAAGATCTGTGGTTACCGGCATCTTCTCCAATTGGTAATAGCGATCCAAAGGGAGTTGAGGATAGAGCCGGCCTCGGGAAAGGAGGGTGTAGCTGCCTGATGAAGATGGGAGCCGCTACGGAATTTCAACTAAGAATGGGACTGACTCCAAAAAGTATTTGCGGACTGGTTTAATATTGTTTTCTTTCGGCGTGCTTGACAATGGATCAGGCCGTGATAGACTGAAACATACGGTTGGAAAATCACGATCCGGAGGGATTCCTGTGAAGCTCGAACTCTACCAGTTTCCCACCTGACCCTACTGCATGAAGGTCCGGAGGGCCGTCAGGAGATTAAAGGCGGATGTGGTCTATAGAAATATTCTCTGGCCGCCGAATATGATGCGGCTTATACGGGATGGGGGGATGTATCAAATCCCTTGTCTCTTCATTGATGATAAGCCCATGTATGAATCGGATGACATCGTCCGATTCCTGGAAAGCCGTTTCCAGGCCGAGAAGGAGGGATAAAAGATGGCCGGCGATTCCGAACGCCCGAACCTCTCTTTCATGGGCTGACTTGCAGAAACTCCCTCAATGCCTCTTTGAACCGGCTCGGTGTGAATCCGAAATGCTTCCGGATCGAATCCTTATCGCAGACATTGTCCATGCCCAACAGGGAGAGAAGCTCGTCCGTCACCGGAGGGATCTCCCGGCCCAGGGCCGAGGCAACGGATCGGACCGCTCCCATGAAGGGGAGCGATAACCTAACAACCCCCATGGGGATATGGATGACCGGCTTTTTTATCTCCAGCACATCCATGATCTCTTTCAATATCTCATTATAGGTGAGCTGCTCAGGGCCTCCAAACTCGTAGATCCTGTTCCCGGAGACTCCATGGATCAATGCCAGACGGAAGCACTCGAGCCAGTCCCGGATATAGAGCGGCTGAAACCTGGCCAGGCCGCTGCCCGGCACAGGAACCACAGGCCCGGCAGAAATGAGCTTCCTCATCCTTTCCGTAAACCCGTCCCCCTTCCCCACAATGAGTGAGGGTTTAAAGATCGTATAGGGGATATCCGATGAGACAACAATCTTCTCAGCCTCGGCCTTGGTCTTAAGGTACGCGAAGGGAGACTGGATATCGGCCCCCAGGGCCGACTGATAAAAAATCCGTTTTACACCGCTTGAGACCGACTCGTTCACAAGGTTCCGGGTCCCTTGTACATGCACGGATTCAAACGTGCTCTTTGCATTTTCTTCGATGATCCCCACCAGATGGACAATGGTCTCGGCCCCATCCAAAGCCCCATGCAGTGAGTCCGCATCCGTGATGTCTCCCTGGACGGCTTCAAACCCCAGGGAACGCACCCAGTCTGCCTTGTTCTCGTCACGGACAAGGCATCGTACAGCCGCTCTTTCCCGCTGAAGCGCGTCGAGGATATGCCTCCCCACAAAACCTGTTGCTCCGGCAATAAAGATCATATTCAGCCTCCGACTCCCCACTCCGGCCGTGTCTTGACGCGGACATTGCCGCCGCGTTTGAGCGTTATATATTGAAATGGTTTCAATTCGGCAAACTTGCCCATGTTGAGGTTTGGAAAAATCAAAGACGCAAATCCGTGGGATAATGGACCGCCACCTCCGTCACTCCATGGAATGCCTTATCGCTTGACACCAGCACATCCGCCTTCAGCCGCATCGCCACTGCCAGCACCACTGCATCATTTGTAAGAAATCCGTACTTCTCCTGCATCTTGAACGCAGTCTTCGTAAGGTCTTCCAGCGTGCAGGCCGCGAACCTTAGTCCGAGGTCAGAAAGCGCATTTACTTTGGCGCGATAGAGGCTCAGCCCCTTGATGATTTCGGGTTTTGCCGCAAGACGCGCTGCGGGATTGCCTTTTGCGATGGCCCCTTTCATCATGGCCTCTGCGAGCATGAGCTTATGCGTCAATTCCTGCCAGACTGTTTGCGGCAGAACGCCGCTCAGCTCGCCCTTGGCACAGCGCCGGATAAATCTCTGCGCCTGATCTGAAACATTCTGTTCCGCATAGAGCAGAACGTTCGTATCGATCATGCAGAGGCTGCCGGCCGGGATATCGTCGAGGTTTACAGATCCCATGCATCTTCCTCCATGACTGCCTTGAGCTTTGCCGAGGTAAGCTTTATCGGCCGCTCGCAATAAAGCTGATAGGCCGCGTCGCTCTTTGCCGGGTCGACGGCTCGTGTTGAGAGGTAGCTTTCCAGCGCATCCTGAATCAGATCGCTCAGAGGACGTCCTTCGTCAACCGCCCGGCGCTTGGCCTTGCGCAGCACGTCTTCTTCAAGGAGTGTTCCGACTTTTCGTTTCACGGTTTGACTCCACTCATCAAATAAGCGCCTTTGATGGTTGCATCCAGCATAGCGCCGAGCAGTCCTCATGCGCTTCTCGCCCCTGAAATCCGCCGCTCTCCAGGCTGTCGGTCGGTCCTGATCTCAAACGTTCGAGATCAATGACCCCGTCAAGAGATTCCGTCGATTTATAGCGTCGTTCAATCATGCTGGTAGAATACACCAGAAATCTTGACTTGTCAAGAATTATTTATTATTGATGAATTTTTTCTTTATTTATATGCACTTGCTGCCCAGGCAGAAAAAGACGGGAAATGCGCGTGCTGTTTATTTTCACCACCACCGCCAAAGGGCAATGATAAAAATGATCATGAAGACAATGACGAGGTTCATGTAGGCAAAAAAATAAAAGACCCTGATCTCCGGCGGCTTCCCCCTCTTCTCCGAAGAAGCAAGAAGCTTTCCCACGACCGGCATGGGAAGGATATTGTCCTCCCCGTGGGGGGCCTGTTTCAGCAGATCCGTCAGATCGGCGCCGGCCTGGTGCCTCTCCATATGACTTCCCTTTTTCCAGAATTTGCTCTGAGTGACATCATAGACCGTTTTCCGAAAAACAATATAGGCCGGTCTTCCCTCCTTGCCGTCGAACTCGGAAACCTCCTCCGGTGTGAGGTCCCGCTTTTGCTGCCGGGTCTTCGACTCTTTTCTCTTCTTTAATTTCGGGCCGATCACAAAGGTAACGAGTGTCGCTGCAGCGACCATGACGATAAAAAGCGATATCTTGATCAGGAGCAGGATCCCGAATCTTGTATGAAAGAACACATACCAGGAAGGGACCCGGGCAATGGTGAGGAGCGTACCGGTCACGGCCATAATGGCAATGGAAACCCATCCGAGCCATAGCTCCCCTTTGGGAAGGCCCCTTGCCGCATAGGCCGGTTTCAATAAGAGATGCACATAGAGGATCGTGCCGAACCAGATAACCGCCGTAAGCATATGAAGATATCCGATGATGAACCGTACGATATGCTGGATGGGGTTGAGAGGCCGGTCCCGGCCTTTGGCCCTCAACTCGTCCCGGAAGGACTCCCCTGATGCCGTGAGCGTTCCGCCTCCGGCAGGACTGAGATGGCATGTCCGGCAAGCCCTGCCTGTTTCTCCGGCATAGTCCTCGGTGCAGAAGGCCTGGATCGGGAGCACAAGAACGACAAAAAGGACCATCAAGCAGAATAAGGCGTATGTCCTGATCAAGAGACTATTTCCTTACGGACGTAATCCGTCCCATCCATCGGTCTGGTTAAAAGAGGAGGAGGATGAAGCATGATGAATCCATTCATGACCCGGCAGAGTAGGACAAGGTATGAAGGCTCATGACATTAAGTTCTTGAGAAGAACCCCTGAAAAAATAAACTTCGGATGTTCTTCCTGTTTGACGAGCTTATAAAAATCACAATCCGTACAGGTCTTAAAGACCGTGCCGGCATCATGGGTCCCGAAGTCATCGCAACACGTCCCTGGAACCACCCAGCAGGCCCTTCCGGCATTCATGCCGCCATGCACTCCGTTCAGCCTCACTTCGTTGGCGGCCGGGCAGAGGCCCAAGGTCTCCGCCTTGCCTTCGTCCGGTCCTCTGTCGCACTTCATATACTCCCAGCAATTCTTTTTCATAAAAGCGGCCTTCTTCATCGGCAGGGTCTCGGCATAAAAAAATATGCCTTTCCGTGCAGTCTTTGTTAGATCTCCTTTTTTTCATGACACCGTTCATATTCTATTAACCATATTCTACCGGATTTGTAAAGCGCTTGAAGAGTATTTTTTAAAAAAAAACATCTCCGCCGGCTTAAATAACCTCTTTTTTTATGATGCCAACCCCATATTGAGTCGGCGTTTAACCTTGTTTTCTCATAAAATCATTTAGTTCTTCCACCAGAGTTTGTTTTTCATCCGTTCTTAGAAACGAGGCCAGAAAAGCATTTTTTGTGAGGCGATACAAATCATGTTGATCCAGGTTCAGAGCTTGCTGAACGGCCATAAAATTCTCTTCAATATAGCCGCCGAAATAGGCCGGGTCATCGGAATTCACGGTCACACATAATCCCGAGTCCAGCATCTTTTTCAGGTTATGTTCTTTAAGGGAGGGGAAAACGCGAAGTTTTACATTGGAAATCGGGCAGACCGTCAAGGGAATCCGGCCTGCGGCCAGTCTCTCAACCAGTTTCGGATCTTCCATACATCGGACCCCGTGATCAATGCGCGAGACCTTGAGCAGGTCCAATGCCTGCCGGATATATTCCGGCGGCCCCTCTTCGCCGGCATGGGCCACGGTCTTGAATCCCTCTTCCCTGGCCTGATCAAATACCCGGGCGAACTTGTCCGGCGGATGTCCGGCTTCCGATGAATCCAGCCCGACCCCGATGATCCAGTCCCGGAACCGCAGGACCTGCTGTAATGTCTCCATGGCCGCCTCAACGCTGAGGTCCCGCAGAAAACAGAGGATCAGCCCTGAAGAGAGGTTCAGCTTCCTCTCTCCTTCCAGCAATGCCTGGTGTATGCCCGTCATCACTGTTTCAAAGGGGACCCCCCGCCCGGTATGGCTCTGTGGATCGAAAAAAATCTCGGCATGGCGGACGTTTTGCGCATGGGCTTTTTCAAGATAGGCCCATGTCATATCGTAAAAATCCTGTTCATGCAGAAGGATGCGCGTTCCTTTATAGTATATATCCAGAAAAGACTGGAGATCCGTGAATTCATAGGCCTTGCGTATCTCTTCGACCGAAGGGAAGGGAAGAGTCAAACCATTCCGCTCCGCAATCTCCAACATGAGCTCAGGCTCGAGGGAGCCTTCAATATGGATATGGAGTTCGGCTTTGGGTATCTGATGAATAAACGACTTCATTTTGTGATAATGCCCTTCAGTCCGCCGGAGATGAGAGAGGAAAGGTTGGCCAGGATACGCGGCAATGCGAGCCCCCCCGGGGAGGCCAGATATTTCGGCCTCCAGACCGGATCAAATTTCTCTTTGTACTGACGCAGACCCTGAAAATTGTAAAAATTTTCTCCATGACGGAAGATCAGAGATCCGAGGCGGTTCCAGATCGGAGCGAATGCGCGGTTCTCAAGCCCGGACAGCGGGGCCATCCCCAGGTTGAACCACTGATAGCCCTGCGCCTTGCCCCACAACAGGATGTGGGTGAACAGGAAATCCATGATCCCGTTAGGGGTGTCGGGGAGATGCCTCATCAGATCAATGGAGATCTCTTCCTTTCCCGCCCCGGTCCAGAGATTGGCAAAGGCTACGATCCTCCCTTCCTTCAGGACGGTCCCGACAGGAAAATGCCTCAGATAGGCTTCATCGAAGAACCCCAGGGAAAATCTTTTCTCCCTGGTCTTTCTTTCAGTCAGCCACGCATCAGAGATCTCTTTTAACTCCGGAATGAGCCGGGGCACCCCTTGGGACGGGACCACAGAAAACTCAAACTTCTCTTTCTCCAACCGGTTAACTATATATCGCAATCCACTGCGAGCCTTTCCTTCTATGCTAAAGGCTTCAAGGGGAACGCGGGCCTCCTCGCCGAGTTTCAGGAGGGTCAGACCGAGTTCCACGTAGAGGGGGAGGTTTTCCACATCCACCTCATAAAAGACCGTCCATCCATCATGACGGTCACACAGCTCACGGAACCGCCAGATCAGCTCCGTCCGTTCGGGCTGCGGCCCCACAGGGTCGCCCATGGCCACCCAGCTCCTCCCCTCAACGGCATACATTATAAACGCGTTTCCGCTCTCGCTGAATAAAAGCGGCTTGTCTCCCAGAAGAGCGAGGTTTGCAGACGTGGCCCGGGAGTCTGTTATAATGTCATGCGCCCTGTCCAGTTCCTTGCGGTCAGGCATGGAAGGTTCGTGGGAGCCGGGCTGAAGAAGTTTGGCTGTGGAAAAGATGAGAACAACGACCATCACTCCAACGGTGGCCCGGAGGAACCGCGGGGCATCCCCTCCTGACAGTGCAAATTGCCACCAGAGCTCATGGGAATATTCAAGATGTTTGTACGCAAAAAGTCCGATCCAGATGGAACCCATCAGGACGAAGGCAATGGCGGCAATCCATTCGGCAGTAAACCGTTGGCTGAAAAGAGAGGCCTTACGGTAAAAGTACCGGTGACAGGGAAGGAGCGCGCCGAACATCAGCGTCAGCAGAATGGCCTCTTCATAATCAAAACCTTTAAGCAGTGAGAACACGATCCCTGTCCCAAGAAGGGCAAGGACAAGGATATAGGCGGCATCGAGCCTGCGCTGTATGCCCCTGGCAAGAATGATCAGGCCGACGCCGGCCAGGCTGCCGAGGAAATGGGACATTTCCATGACCGGAAGGGGCAGGAAATCATTGAGCCATGCCAGCCGGGTTTTTTCAGCAGGTGTCGCACCCGAGATGAGAAGAATGGCCCCGCCGACGAATGTCGTGAAGGAGAGCGCCTGTGGCGCCAGCAAGGAGAACCACTGGCCAAGGAGGGTCGTAACCCTCTTGACCCTCTCCCTTCCCTTGATGATCTCGTAACTCCCGAGCATCACCGTGGCCGCGCTGAGCGGCAGGAAATAGTAAATCACCCGATAGACCAGGAGAGAGCTTAGGAGATCCGAAGCAGCGAGATCCGGCGCAAGGAGAAAAATCATGACGGTTTCAAAGACCCCGATCCCTCCCGGGACATGGCTGATCAGACCCGTAAGCTGCGCCACCATGAAAATGCCGATAAACCTGAGGAAGGAAAGGGATCCCGATGCAGGAAGCAGAACATAAAGAACGGCCCCCGCCAGAATCCAGTCCGCGGATGCGACCATAATCTGGGAAATGAAAAGGCGAAAAGACGGCACAGGGAACTCCCATTCCCCTATCCTGACCGGCTTTTTTCTCAAGACGCCTGTTAGCAGATATCCGATCACCAGAGCCGCAAAGATTGCGCTCATGAGACGGCCCGAAGCAACCGGAAGATGGAGCTGGGCCGGAATGACGATCGGCTCCAGAAGCAGAACCGCGCCCGTCAGGGTGAAGTATCCCAGCCAGAATGTCAGGATACAGAAAGCCACAACATGGGTGATCTTTTCCGTGGAAAGCCCCCAGGCCGAGTAGAGCCGGTAACGGATGGCGCTTGCACTGAGGATCGAAATCCCGATGTTGCTGCTGAATGCGTAGCTGATGAACGAAGCAAAGGCGATTTTACTGTAGGCGAGCGGATGCCTGATATAATGCAGGGCCAGCATATCGTATCCGACCATGGCCATATAACTGAAGAGCGTGAGCAGAACGGCAAGGACGACTTTCTGGGCGGGAAGTCCCTTCAGGCTCCGGATCACATCATGGTAGTGATATTCTTCCAAGGCGTGGTGAAGGACAAAAAGCGCAACGGCAAAGAGAATGATACCGAACAGGGATGGAAGATGGCGCAAAATTTTTCTATTCATATTCAAGAATCCGGGTTAAAGACCCTCACTAAGAGACCACTGATGGATAAGCTCACGATCCGCAGGGGTGAGTCGTGCATCAGGATGAGCGAGCAGGTAAATCAGGGGAGGCATTTCCTTCTCGGAAACCTTCTGCCAGCATTCTTTCATCATTTTGATCTGATGCCGACCATCCAATCTGTCCCATTTGGAAAAATTGAGTTTATTCCGGGCCCTGTGCACATCCGACACGACAAGCCATGATGCAGGGGCCACCCGGCTGTACCAGGGCCAGACCGTCTCATGGGAGTGGCAGTCATAGCAGGCACGGCGCAAGATGAGATTGACATCATCGGGGACCGAGACATCCGTTTCCACCGGGGGATTCGTCCTCTTCAAAGGGATCAACTGAGCGGCCACGAGAAAAGCAACCGCTGCTGAAAAAACCATGAGAATCCATTTTCTCACTTTGATCTCCTCATGCATCCCGTCCTGTTTGTTCCCGGTCATCCCCGGCTGAAACCCGATCCAAGAAGAATACCGGAGTGAAATCATAATACAATACAGACAGAAATACAATCCTATTGAGAGGGACCGACTTCTTCCACTTGATTCTGATCCGGATGTATACTATGTTTACTTTGCAAGGGAGAGCCCCGTAACGGGAAAACTTTCTTCTCTGTCTGTTTCGAGGGAGGAGAAACCTGGAAAGCAAAAGGAGAAACCATGAAATTTTCAGCCGTATTTTTGATCACGGTCACCACGGCCTTTGTCCTCACAGGATGCGCCCCCATGAGGCCGGTCCTTTACCCCAATCCCCATCTGCGTGAAGTGGGGACGGCGGCGGCACAGCGGGACCTCGACGATTGCATGCGGTTCGCCGCCGAACACGGGGTCAAGGCGCATCCGGAGGCCAAAGTGGCGGGTGACACCGCAGCCGGCGCCGCGGTCGGTACCGTCACCGGCGCAGCGGTGGGTGCGGTCACAGGCGAGTTCGGGCGGGGCGCCGCGGCAGGCGCGGCGGGCGGCAGTGCAGGCGGATTCATGCACGGGCTCCTGCATGCCCGTGACCCCGACCCGGTCCTTCGGCAGTTTGTGGATCAGTGCCTGCGGGACAGGGGATACATGCCTGTGGGCTGGCGTTAGCCGGGAGACCGGGGAACAAACACCCTGACCGGAGACCTCTGCCGGAGATCCCCTACCCCCGGCCGCCTTTTTCAATCAGGGCGCGTATCGGCTGCAATCCGTAGGGGCTCCCTTTTCCGATGGCGGTGAGCACGGTCCCGCCCCCGGTGAAGAAATAGTATCTTGCATTGTCCATCACCGAAAGATAGAGACCGGGACAGAGGTTTTTGAACTCCTGAAGCGTGTCCCCGCCGCCGTACATCTTGATCGCGTCCCTGTTCTCGTCAATCGTATGGTCCAAGGCCTGAGAGCCTTCAATGAAATGAGGCGTAAATCCCATGACGGCATTGACGAGGATCGTACGGGCATCGAGAATGGTCGCATGCACCTTCCCGTCTCTGAACGAAGCCGGGTCTATATCGGCGATATAGCCGTACTCCCGACCGCTTTTAAAATCCGAAACGGAGATGGTCTTGTAATGCCCCTCTTTTCTCCCTTCAAGCGTATCCGACTCCACGATGAATGGAAGCTCGATGATCTTCTTTGTGACCTTGTCCTTTTCAACAAGTTCCCGCGCAAGGTTGATGTCTGAATCGGAAACGCCCTTGATCCTGACACCGTATCTTGCACAGAGATAGGTGTTGTAGATCACACCGCCGAGGATGATCCGGTCGACCTTATCATAGATGGCGTAAAGAGGCCCGATCTTGGTATCATATTTCGCCCCGGCCACCACGGCAAGGAAAGGCCTCTCGGGTTCGAGCACCCGATCCAGGTTCTTGATCTCCTGCTGCATGAGAAACCCGGCGCACGACGGCAGATGCCTGACGATGTCATAGGTGGATGCATGGGGCTGCCATGAGCCAAAGGCGTCATTGACGTAGATATCGGCAAGCCCGGCGAGCTGGAGGGCGAACCTCTCCCGCTCGGGGCCTTTGGCCTCCTCACCGAAGAACCATCGGGTGTTGGGGAGATAGATGCCGCTGACCTTCCTGCTGCGCAGCTCCCGTATGGCGATATTGATGGAGGTATCAATGCCCATGATTCCCTTTTCAGGATCAATTTCAAACTCGGGGACAAAGAACCGTGTATGCAGCTTCTGTTCGATATAGTCAACGATCGGCCTGACCGACTCCCCTTCCCTGCATTGGATCTTTCCTGTCTCCTTGTCCCGGGGCCTCCCGATATGGGTCATGAGGATGGGCCGGCCGCCCCTCTCGACAATATGGAAAAGGGTCCCGATGGTCCGGTCTATCCTGAAGGGGTCCTTGATCTCGCCGTTCTTCACCACATTGTGATCAAAACGGACCAGCACGGTCTTGTCTTCCAGCTCGGCATCCTGAATGGATGGAAGCGAGTCCCCTTGTCTCCTGTCCATGAAGCCTCCTCGTTCTAAGGTTCGTATTCTTAAAAGCTGACCACAGAGAACACAGAGTATTTCTTGGATACCAACAAGCAGGCAAGATTTAGGTTTTCCACCTCTGTGTCCTCTCAAACGAAATGTGGCTATTCATTTTTTTCTTCTGACGGTTTTTTTAAAAACATAAAGTATTTCTCTGTGTTCTCTGTGGTTAGCTTTTGATATTACCCTGCTGTCACATCTGAAGGATACGCCGCGCCGTCCAGTAACAATCCCACCAATAAGGATCATGGACGTTTGAGATCATGACGCCCCTGCTGCTGGACACATGAACGAATTCCCCGCGGCTCAAATAGATCCCCACATGGGGCTTCTTTGAAGACGGCATAAAAAAAACAAGGTCCCCGGCCTGAAGCTGTTTTCTCGGAACCGGCGTACCCGTTCCCGCCTGTTCTTCAGCCGTGCGGGGAAGTTCGATCCCAAAAAGTTTCTGATTCACGAGCGCCACGAAACCGGAACAGTCTATGCCGTCCTTGCCCGCCCCGCCGAGAACGTGAGGGGTCTTCTCCCATGCCTCGGCCTCGGCCCGGATCCGATCTTCAACATCGCCCAGGCTCCGGGCGCCGGGGATCTCCGGCCGGATGAGAGGCCTGGGGGCGCAGCCCATGAGGACAAAAAGCAAGAGAGCGACCATTCCCCCGATCATTTTTGAAGGGCGGGCCGGCCTGCTGATACAAGGGGGCAATGAAATGCACCTCATTATGGGCATTGAAGGGATATGCAATCTGCGCTCCTGAAGCCGCCGTTGCGCCCGTACACCCGGACCGGGACTTATCTCAATTATATGAAGGGTCATGCATAATATTCAAGCATAAAGTTGAACCGGGGGAAATGGGACTGATTTATTATTTGTGCATTGTAAAACAGCGTTTAGGATGGTATTATTTTTCAAGGCCGGCATCAGCCGGCCTTTCGTCAGGTTTCCTAATACATGGCATGGGGTTTGCGTTGCCTGTAACCCAGCGATCACTCAATCTGCAGGAGCCGATTCTGGCCCACGTCCGCAGGGACTTCTCATCCTTGCGGCAGGAAATGACCGTACAGGAGGCCCTGTCGGCCATTCGGCGGCATGGCGCAGGCGAGAAGATCGTCTACTTTTACATGGTCAATGAGGCAAACCAGCTGCTTGGTGTCCTGCCTACACGCCGGCTGCTTACCGCTCCTGTGGAACAACGCCTGGCAGACATCATGATCAAGCGGGTCATCGCCATCCCTCACACCGCTACAGTGCTGGAAGCCTGTGAATTATTCGTGATGCACAAGTTCCTCGCCTTCCCTGTGGTCGATGAGGAGCGCCATCTGGTGGGCATCGTGGACATCAGCCTGTTCACCGAAGAGGTCTTCGACCTGGCCGAGCGGGAGCAAACAGATGCCGTATTTGAATCACTTGGATTCCGCGTGTCACAGGTGCGGGATGCGTCACCGTTCAGGTCCTTCCGATTCCGCTTTCCGTGGCTGCTTGCAGCCATCAGCGGCGGCACGATCTGCGCATTGCTGACAAGCGTCTATGAGGTGACCCTGTCTCAGTATCTGATGCTTGCCTTCTTTATGGCCCTGGTGCTGGGCCTGGGCGAGAGCGTAAGTGTCCAGTCCATGACGGTGGCGATTCAGGCTCTCCGCACCTCTCGGCCTACCCTTCGATGGTATGCCGAGGCGCTGCGGCGCGAGGTTACCACCTCCCTGCTGCTTGGGGGGGCCTGTGGTTCGATCGTGGCTCTGATCGTCTGGGCCTGGCGAGGTGACGGCGCGGCCGCATGGGTGATCGGCCTGGGCATTGTTCTCTCCATGTGCGCAGCCTGTGTATTCGGGTTGAGCATCCCCAGCCTGCTGCATGCATTGCGGCTTGACCCCAAAATCGCAGCAGGACCTGTAACGCTTGCTTTGACGGACATCCTTACGCTCGTATTTTATTTTACGCTGGCGGTTTTCATGCTGGGATAGTTCTATTCCTGCTGGAGACAGGGACTCCTTCAATAAAATTCATGGGCCATGGGAAGAGTGAAAACCAAAACATGGTTGTCTGCATTCTGCATTTTTCTCTTGTATGCGGCCCTGTTCCTCTCAGGATTCGCCAGGGAACCCTTTGTTCTCATCGACGATTTCGAAGCAGGCCTCAAGACCCGGTGGGAGAAGAAAATTTTCGAGGGAGAGACCCGGTATACCGTCATCAAGATGGATGGGAGCGGCTGCCTCAAGGCAGAGAGCCATGCCTCGGCTTCCGGCCTTATCTACAAAATTAAATACGATACAAGGGATTATCCGGTCCTGACCTGGCGGTGGAAGGTGGAAAACATCCTTCAAAAAGGGGATGAAAGAACCCGCCAGGGGGACGATTATGCGGCACGGGTCTATGTGGTTTTCCCGCACTTCATCCCGGCCCTGACCAGGAGCATCAACTATATCTGGGCCAACAAACTCCCCAGGGGGGAGAGATGCCCCAACCCATACTATTCAAGAACCATGATGATTGCTGTGGAAAGCGGAGAAAAAAAGGTGGGGACATGGGTTACGGAAAAAAGAAATGTCTTCGAGGATTACAGAACATGCTTTGGGAAAGATCCCTCCTACGCAGGCGCCATCGCCATCATGACCGATACCGACAACACCGGAGAGTCAGCGGTGGCCTACTACGATGACATCAAACTCGAGACCATTTCTCCCACCTCAGATAAACCCCGATAGAGTTCATGAGGAGTCAAAAAATAAAAGGAACGGTAGTTGCTCGTAGTGAAGCGGCCCAAGTCCTGCTTGTCATGTATGGACAAAAACCGGCAGTCACAAGCAGGTCTTCATTACGTCCTCCGCATAAAAAACCCATCCCCCTTATTGAGAGATGCGTCGTTATGCCGGATAATTTTTAATGTAAGGCTGGGACGGAATGGCATCGCTGCTAAGCAGCCTTTGACTTTTTACCGGCGACTTCAATCTCGATCTTCTTGGGTTTGACCGCCTCCCTTGCCGGAGC
>MNYV01000161.1 GCA_001873285.1 Nitrospirae bacterium CG2_30_53_67 | reverse complement strand
AAACCAAGATAATGATGGCGGTTCATGAGCGTATCCCACGTTTCACGCTCGGTGGCTATGATGGGGCGGACAAGAAGTGTATCTGTGGTGGGATAAACCTGCGGCGCGTGGTGAATCGGTGTGTGCGGGGGATCGTTTGCCATAAAACCTTTATACACGATTCCCAATAGAAAAGCCAGTGAAATATATTTGCGCTACGATATCAACAGGCTATGCCGAACTATGACATGACCCTGGATATTTGGGCACGGTAAATTTGTTCTCCACGCAAGTGTCTGATTTTGCTTGTGTGATGAAAATAGCAAACCCTCTATTTTCCGCTTATATCGGGTAGAACAAATTTACCGTGGATATTGGGGTCTGCGACAAATTTGTGGGTAAACATTTCTCTAAGAGCGTCATTCCCCGACTCGATCGGGGAATCCAGACAATTAAGAAACTGGATTGTCCGGTCGGGCCTGTCCTCCGACCCCGATCGGGGGACCGGACAATGACAACCCTATGTAATTCTGATGTGTACCCATAAATTTGTCGCACACCCGGGAATATTTTAGAAAGGAGCGGAGACCTCTTCAGGATTTTAGCGCCTGGTTCAGCAGATTCTGGGAAGTTGATCGCCCATCAGCATTTCAAGCATGCGCGTGCCGCCCGCCCGGGTTTCGAGCAGAACCTTCCCGTCTTCCCCTGGCATTACGACTCCGATCACGGCGGCGCTTTGACCGAGGGGGTGGTTTCGCATGCAATCCACTAACCTTTCCGACTCGGAGGCCTCCACAATCGCGGTCAGGATGCCTTCGTTGGCAACATAAAGGGGGTCCAGACCGAGCAGTTCACAGCCCCCCCGGACGCCTGGAACAAGGGGCAGCGCCTCTTCTTTGAGGAGAATCCGGCAGGGCGCTCCCTCGGCAATTTCCTTCAGAGTTGTCGCAAGGCCGCCTCGTGTGGGGTCCCGCATGACGCGTATCCCGGATGTTGCGGAGAGCATATCAGCCACCAGCCTGTTCAGCGGGGCCGTATCGCTCAGAATGGGAGGATCGAAACTGAGGCCGTGACGCCCGGCCATGATGGCCATACCGTGCATGCCGATGGGCCCGCTGACGATCACCCGGTCACCGGTTCGCACCTGTTCCGGAGAAAGGTCGAGCCCTGCGGGGAGAGCACCCACACCTGCCGTATTGATGAAGAGCCCGTCGCATTTCCCCCGCTCCACGACTTTGGTGTCTCCGGCCATGATCCGGACGCCGGCCTTTCGCGCCGCATCGGCCATGGAGAAGACAATTCTCTTCAGGTCACGGAGGGGAAGCCCCTCTTCAAGAATGAAACCGGCGCTCAGGTAGAGGGGCGCGGCCCCCATCATGGCCAGATCGTTCACAGTCCCGCAGACGGCCAGTTCCCCGATGTCTCCGCCGGGGAAGAAGATCGGCGAGACCACATAGCTGTCGGTGGTGAAGGCCGCCCTTCCGGAAGGGAAATCTTCAAGGACGGCGGCATCCGCCAGTCTTGTTATATCGAAAGCCGGTGCGATCAGATCCTCGATAAGTCCGTGCATCACGCGGCCGCCGCTGCCGTGGGCGATAAGAATCTTATCCTCCTCCAAGACCTGCTCCTTTCCGCTGTTTCATGATATGGGATTCCTCACGGCGCCCGCTTACATATATTGATAATAAGCCGCACAGCTCCCTTCGGCACTGACCATGCAGGCCCCCACGGGCTTTTCGGGAGTGCATCCTTTTCCGAAGAGGCTGCAATCCGTGGGAAGCTTCGCCCCTCTTAAGACGTCCCCGCACCGGCAGCCTGAAGGATCTTTCAGATGGGGACGGGATAGAGAAAACCTCCGAATCGCATCCCGATCCCGGAATTCATCTTTCAGTCCCAGACCGCTTTCCGGAATGGCGCCGAGTCCCCTCCAGTGGGCGTCTTCGACCTGAAAGAATTCTTCAATCATGGCCAGGGCCCTGGGATTCCCCTTTTCCCGGACCACACTGGCGTACTGGATGCTGACTTCCGCCTTTCCCGATCGGATCTGATTCAGGATCATCAGGATGCCTGAGAGGACGTCGGAGGCTTCAAAGCCCGTGATCACTGAA
Organism: Nitrospirae bacterium CG2_30_53_67; assembly: GCA_001873285.1. Classification (NCBI taxonomy): domain Bacteria; kingdom Pseudomonadati; phylum Nitrospirota; species Nitrospirae bacterium CG2_30_53_67. The sequence continues at coordinate 17,818 of MNYV01000161.1, read as the reverse complement.
GGCTTCCGGTACGTTTCGGCAAGAAAGCCGTAGGGCAGGCTCCCGATGACCGTGCTGACGTGCCCCGGAAGGATAAATCCGTCGACCTGAACGTCTCCTGACTTGAGCAGGGCCCGAAGGGCAGGCGGCACCCGTTTATGCGCCGAAAAAATGGAAAAGTTTCCGATATGGCGGCGCTCGGCCTCGAAAAGGGTGGCGGCCGAAAGCGGCGAAGTGGTCTCAAATCCCGCCGCGAAGAAGACGATCTCCTTCTGCTTATGGCTCTCGGCGATGTCCAGGGCATCCAGAGGCGAGTAGACCACGCGGACATCGACGCCTTCGGCCTTGACTTCGCCGAGAGAGCGCTTTCTTCCGGGAACTCTCATCATGTCGCCGAATGTGGTTAGGAGAACCCCCTTCGTTTGCGCCAGAGAGACGGCCGCCTCGATGTCGCCTAAGGAAGTCACACAAACGGGGCAGCCCGGTCCGCTCAGCAGATGAATGGATTCGGGCAGAAGGGAGCGGATCCCGTGACGGAAGATGGCCATGGTATGGGTGCCGCAGACTTCCATCAGTTTCACCGGCCGACCTATGGACTGCATCATCTCCCCTATTTTCCCGCTAACCTGCCGGGTGTCGAAATTCATCGGATCTCCCCGTCTCCTTTTTTCATACGCTCCCTTAAGAGATAGGCCTGTCCCAGCGAGACCCCGCCGTCATTGCACGGTACCTTTTCATTGGTGCAGGGACGAAGACCCCGCCGGCACAATGCCTCCATGACCTCCTTCAGGATCAGCCTGTTTTGGAAGACTCCCCCGCTCAGGACGACCTGCCGGATGCCGGTGGCTTCCGATATTCTGATCACCATATCGCAGACGGCTTGGGCCACCGTGTTGTGAAACATGGCGGCGATAGCGCCGGCGTCTCTCTTCTCTATGCGGTCTTGAATCAGCGCGGTCAGGGTTTCGGAGAAGTCAATCTCCGGATGCGCTCCCTCTGATATCCGGAAGGGATAGCGCCCGTGCCGCCCTGAGCTTGCGCCGGACTCGAGGGCCATGGCGGCCTCCCCTTCATAGGTGTTGCTGTCTCTCAGGCCCAGCAGAGAGGAGACCGCGTCGAAGAGCCGGCCCGCCGATGAGGTCTGCGGTGAGAGGCCGGGATTCTCAGTCAGCTTCAGCACATTACCGACCGTCCGGGCGCCGAATTTCCCCAGGAATCCCAGGGCATCGAGATAAGAGAGGGCATCGGATCCGAAGAGATCCTTCACATAGCTGACGGCCATGACCCATGGAGCTTTTACGGCGGCTTCTCCGCCGGGAAGGGGGATGGGCTTAAACGAGGCGGCCCGTTCGAATCCCCGGAGATCGGCCACCAGGAACTCGCCGCCCCATATCGTTCCGTCGGTTCCATATCCCGTGCCGTCCAGGGCCACACCGATCACTTTTTTTCTGATTCCCTGTTCCGCCATGACCGATCCGATGTGCGCGTAATGGTGCTGAATGGCGACCCTAAGAACGCCTGTCTGCTCCAACGCCCAGCGGGTGGAAAAGTATCCCGGGTGAAGGTCGTGCGCGATGGCCCTCGGTGAGATGCGATAGACCTCTTTGAGATTGTTCAGCGTCTCTTCAAAGAACTCAAGGGTCTCCAGGTTCTCCATGTCTCCGATGTGCTGGCTCACAATGGCCGAGTCCCCTTGGGTGAGGGTGAAGGTGTTCTTCAGGTCTGCGCCGCAGGCCAGAACTTCAGGCCCATCCTCTCCAAGAAAGATTGAAACCGGCACATAGCCCCGAGCCCTCCGTATGAACCGTGGACGACCGCCGTCGAGCCGTACAACGGAGTCATCGACGCGCATGAAAATCTCCCGGTCATGAAAAAGGAAGGCATCCGCGAGGGGAGAGAGTTTTTCGGCGGCCCCTGCGTTCTCCTTGATGATCGGTTCTTCACTCATGTTTCCACTGGTCATGATCAGAGCCCGGAAGTTCGGGCACTGACCGGGATTTCCCTCCTGCGGCTGACGGAAGAGCAGGACGTGAAGGGGCGTGTAAGGGAGCATGAATCCAAGGTCCGGGGCGCCGGGCGCGACCTGCTCATGCATCCGTACGTCTTCACGTCTCCGCAGGAGAAGAATCGGTCGTTCCCTTGAGAGCAGAAAGGCCTCCTCCTCCGGAGAGAGCCGGCAATAGCGCCGCACATGCTCCATGTCGGGCGCCATGAGCGCAAAGGCCTTGTTGTTCTTCCGCTTGCGCCGCCTCAGTCTTTCAACAGCCTCGGCGTTTTCCGCATCGACCGCCAGATGGAACCCGCCGAGTCCTTTCACCGCCACGATCAAACCCTCTTTCAAGGCCCTGATCGTCGCGTTCACGGCCTCCCGCCCGGTTTCCTGCCTTCCGTCGCGGAGGAAAAGAACTTGGGGGCCGCAGAGGGAACAGGCGTTGGGTTGCGCATGAAAGCGCCGGTCTGCAGGATTTTCATATTCCTTGAGGCAGGCCGGGCACATGAGAAAGGGAGACATGGTCGTGTTAGGGCGGTCGTAGGGCACCGCACGGGTGATGGTGTAACGGGGCCCGCAGTCCGTGCAATTGATAAAAGGATAGAGATAACGTCTGTCGCCGGGGTCCAGCATTTCAGAGAGGCAATCATCGCAAATGGAGGCATCGGGCGAAACCTGGGTGGACTCGCCCAGGTTTAGACTCGGTCGGATTTGAAAATCCCCGTCTCCCCTAAGCGAGAGTTCCTCGGTATGGACGCTCATGATCCGGGCGAGGGGAGGAGGGGTCCTCCGGAACGATGCCATGAAGGCATCCGTGGCGGCGCCTTCAACCTCGATCACCACGCCGGAAGAGGAGTTCATCACGTAGCCGTTGAGCCGGTTGGAGCGGGCCAGATGATAGACAAAAGGCCTGAAGCCGACCCCCTGGACCACGCCCTTCACCTCGATCCGCAGCCTTTTGATTTCCGATTCCGTCCTCTGCGCCATACCCGAGAAATCTCCCCGCTGCGAAGATCGCGCAGGCCTTTTAAAAACTCAATGGAGCCGGCCCATCCTTTTCTCCAGCCATTGGATCCAGTCAATCAGCCCCTCTCCGCTCTTGCAGGAGAGATCGAATATCTCCATGCCGCGATTCAGCGCCCGGACGTCCTTTTTTATCTTATTCAGGTCCACGTCGAGATGGGGCAGAAGGTCAATCTTGTTCAGAATCAGAACCTCCGATTTCTGAAACATCAGCGGATATTTCAGGGGCTTGTCATCTCCTTCGGTGATGGAGAGAACCATCACCTTGGCGTCCTCACCCACGTCGAATTCCGCCGGGCAGACCAGATTCCCCACGTTTTCGATGACCAGCAGGTCCATCTCATCGAGAGGGAGCTCGTGCAGCATATCAGCGATCATGTTGGCGTCCAGGTGGCAGGCCCCCTCGGTGTTGATCTGGACAACCGGCACATGCAAGGCCGAAATGACTTCTGCGTCGTGGGTCCCCTGGATATCTCCTTCGATCACGCCTATCCGGATCCGGCCGTCCAGGGCCCGGATAGTCCTGGAAAGAAGCGTCGTCTTTCCCGCTCCCGGGGCGGACATGAGGTTGAGGGTGAGGAGACCTGCCTTGGAGAGGATATGGCGGTTGTTTTCGGCAATCCGGTCGTTTGCTTCAAGAATTTTTCTCATCATCTTGACCTTCATGAGTCAACCTCCAATTCCACGATGTGCAGTTCCTGTCCGGAGGTGATCTGAAAAGATTTGCCCCCGCATGCCGGGCAATTGAATACAAAGGCCTCCTCCACCGAAAACTCGGCATGGCAGTCGTTGCAGGCGCCTCCCACGGGCACGTCCTCAATATCGAGGCGCGCATCCGCGGCCAGGGTTCCGGCCTTTGCGCAGTCGAAGGCAAACACAAGGGCATCCCTCATGATGCCCGATGCCCGTCCTACCCGGATGCTCACGGCTTCCACACGGGAATATCCCTGCTCCACGCAGGCAGACTCTGCCATCTCAATCATGTTCATGGCGACGGATAATTCATGCACGATCATATCCCCAGGATGCCGTCCTCTTTCAAAGAAGGATTGCGATTGCTCAGGGTTCCTCTTCCTGTCCGTTCACCAGACGGCTGATGAGACGCAGCGACTCTTCGGCTGATTCCCGATCGACTCTCTGCATGGCAAATCCCGCGTGCACCAGTACATAATCCCCGATGCCCGCTTCTTCAGGCAGGAGCATGAGGTTCACTTCCCGGCGGGCGCCGTAAACGTCCACGGTGGCCTTCTGCCCGTCTATCTTCACGATCTTCGAGGGTACCGCGAGACACATGGCTTCCCTTTGTTTTCTGTCATCCGTCGTTTGTCGTCCGCCTTCATTCTTCCCAGAAGCTCTTGGCTGCGGGTGTTGCCCCGGCCTTGAGTTCCACCTCGCAGCCCAGGGATCGAAGTTCTCCAGCCACCATATCAATGAGCTGCTCCAGGCCTTCTTTAACTTCATCCGAAAGGCCGAGCCCCACTTCGATCCGTTTCGGTTCCACACCGAAGAGGACCATCCGGGCGGGAAATTCCCCTGTCAGCCGTGCGGCGGCGAGAAGGTCGGAAAGACCGAGTTGATGGGGTGAAATCCTTGTTCTGAACGTGGCGGGAACGTCCTCCCCCTCCACCCTGACCACGGCGCCCGGAGGGTGACCGCTCTTGACGGCATCAATGATAATCAAATAGTCCCTGTTCCGAATATAGGGGAGAAGGTCGATCCCCGATGTGCCGCCGTCCAGGGTCTCGACACTTTCGGGAAGTTGGAACCTCCGATCCATTTCCTCAACGGCCCGAACCCCCGCTCCTTCATCCATGAGGAGGACATTCCCGATTCCAAGCACCAAGACGTTCAATGATCCTCCTCAAGGCTCTTGCAGTCTTAGTGGCCCTATTCGTAAATACGGTCGCATTCGAGGGTCGTAGTGCGGTCTCCTCGGCGTTCCGCTCCTTGCGACGTACCACAGGGGGTACGCCTCAGTCGCGCGCCTTGATGAGACCGCACTACGACCATCTCGGTACGTTACCATATTTACGAACAGGACCACTTAGGTCCTGCACGCCATTATAGCGCCTTGACCCTCACGATCTCATGGTTCCTTTTGTCCACCAGGTGAATCGCGCAGGCCAGACAGGGGTCAAAGGAATGGATGGTCCTCAGGACCTCCAATGGTCTTTCCGGGTCAGCCACAGGATTCCCGATCAGGGATGCTTCATAAGGACCCAGGGCGTCTTCGTCGTTTCTCGGTCCCGCGTTCCACGTGGAGGGGACCACGGCCTGGTAGTTCCCGATACGCCCGTCCTGGATCACGATCCAGTGTGAGAGCGTCCCCCTGGGGGCCTCATGGAAACCGAATCCCCGCTGCTCGCCCTTGGGGAAAACCGGGCGGTTGTACGTCGTCATATCGCCTTTGGCGATGTTCTCCATCAAGGCCTGCCACTGTCCCTTGAGGGTGTCGTAGAGCACGGCGCACCGAACCGACCGGGCCGCGATCCTGCCGATGGTGGAGTGCAGGGCATCCACCCCGACTTTTGTGCCGGCCAGGGAGCTGACCGTGGCCAGGGTTTTGTCCACATACTTTTTCGTGGGTTCGTGACCGGCGGCATACATGCAGAGAACATTGGCCAGAGGCCCCACCTGGGCGGGCTTCCCCTGAAAGCTCGGCGACTTGACCCACGAATACTTGCCGTTATCCTGAAAATCCGTGTATTTCGGCGCCGTATCCTCGTCCCACGGGTGCCGGTTCCAGTCGCCGTCATACCAGGAATGTTTGATGCTCTCCTTCACGTTCTTCATGAAAAAATCGTCATGGTAGCTCTTGATGGGGGTGAACTTGCTGATATCGCCGTTGGGGATATATCCGCCAGGCAGAGCGAAGACCGTGCCCCGGGTGTCCATGGGCATATCCGGAACCGAGAGATAATCCGTGACTCCCTTTCCGTATCCGGTCCAGTCGGCATAAAAGGCGCCCACGGCCGCCGTATCCACGAGCATGACGTCTTCCACGAACTCACCCACCTTGTCGATCAGGCTCTTGACGTAATAGAGTCTCTCGAGTGTAAGGGTGGACTGGCTCTCGGGATTGATGGGGTTGGCTACGCCGCCCACGGCGAGATTCTGTATGTGCGGGGTTTTGCTCCCGAGGATGCCGACCACCTTGTTGATCTCCCTCTGGTACTCCAAGGCCTGCAGATAGTGGACGGCGGCCAGGAGGTTGACCTCGGGGGCGAGTTTCATGGCCGGGTGCCCCCAGTAGCCGCTCCCATAGACGCCGAGCTGGCCGGAGTCCACCAAACCCTGCAGCCTCTCCTGCGCGGCCTTGATCTCCTCATAGGTGTTCCGAGGCCAGGGAGAAAGCTTCTGCCCCAGTTGAGCCGCGGCCCTTGGGTCGGCCTTGAGCGCGGAGACGATATCCACCCAGTCGAGGGCCGCCAGATGATAGAAGTGCACCATATGGTCATGGACCCCGTGAGCGCCGATGATGAGGTTCCGGATGTGCTGGGCGTTCATGGGAACCTCCATCCCGAGCGCGTTTTCAACGCAGCGGACGGAAGCCACGGCGTGCACCGTGGTGCACACACCGCAGATCCTCTGGGTAAAGATCCAGGCCTCCCTCGGGTCCCTTCCCTTGAGGATGACTTCGATCCCGCGCCACATCTGGCCGGAAGACCAGGCATTCGTGATTTTTCCGCCGTCCACCTCGCAGTCGATCCGCAGGTGGCCTTCAATTCTTGTAATCGGGTCCACAACGATTCTCTTTGCCATAGGGCCCTCCTATATGACTTGGCTTTTCCCGACACAGTTTCTGAAAAAAATACTGCGCATCATCCCTTCTTTGCGCCTGACAGCACCGGATACTTCTTGACCACGTACAGGTAGCCCATGATCTCCAGAGCAATGAATCCGAGGACGATCATGGTCTCCGGGACCGAAGGGAAATACCGCCATTCCGGGCCCGGGTCATATCCGATCAGATACGTATTGAAGCGGTACACGGCGCCCGAGAGGAGCATCAATGCCGCGGAAACGAAAAGCCAGCGCGGCTTAGTCATCTTGAACGGCTTGGATAAAGCCACCATGGGGAAGATGAGCAGGAGGTTCTCGATCAGAAACATGTTGCCCTTCAAGTCTCCCTTGAAGGCGAGTCTTAGCTCTTCCCGCCAGACGAGGTCCCCGAAACGGAGCACCAGGTAGAGTCCGATCAGATTGGAGATAATGGCCGAGATGCCCTGGAGCAGTTTTATTTCCATGGGCCTCCTGAAGGTTAGGGCTGAGATAATCGCTTCGAAGATGACCATGGAATAGCCCATGGTGATCGCCGAAAGGAGGAACAGAAGGGGCAGGAGACCGGTCTGCCACAGAGGGGAGATCTTCTGCCCGGCGATGTAGACCAGCAGGCCCAGTGACGACTGATGCAGGGTCGGCAGGAGCACGCCGACGGCGATGAAGACCACCACCATCCGGTTCAGGATTTTCAGGAGCCTTGGCTGATTAAATCGTTCCAGGGATATGGGAGCAAACTCGATCCAGAGGACGAGAACATAGGTGGTGATGCAGAGCGCCACTTCAAACATGACCGAGTTGAGCTGGGAGAACCAGGGGAGAACTAAGTTATAGGCCTGCCAGTACCGGCCCACATCCACGAAGATAGAGACGCCGCCGATGGTGTAGCCCAAGAGACTGGTCAGCAGGGCCGGCCGCACAAGGGGATGGTACTCTCCCCGGTTGAATACATAGACGAGCAGCGCCATGGCATATCCGCCGCACGCAAGGGCGGTTCCGACCAGGACGTCATAGGTGATCCATAGGCCCCAGGGGTAGCCGTCGTTCATGTGGGTCACGGCGCCGAGCCCGTATATGAACCGCTGGGCAAGAAAATAGAGCGCCATCAGGACAAAGACCGAACAGAGGAGGAAGGTCTTGGTCAGGATCTTGCCGCTTAAGGGCTTGGCTTGAGTCATGGCATCTCCTTATTCTTCGTCCTTTGTGTTGATGTAGACTTTATAGAGCAGGATGCCGAGAAGCCCCACCGGAGCGATCATTTTATTATAGATGGTATGCTGGATGCTTTCCGACCGGTTGGCATCGGATTGGTCCGGGAGCGCCGGAAGTCCGAGCTTGTCGAAGGGGACTCCGGCCATGAGGAGGACCTGGGCGCCTCCCCCTTCCTTTTCGCCGTAAATATGGTGGACATACAGGGAAACCTGCCGGTAGTTCTTGAATGATGAGGTGACCGTCTGCACGGGATACTCGTACCATTGCCCCGGCTCCAGGCTCAACCTCCGCCTTGCCTCAAGCCTGAGGTCTGCCACGTGGCCGAAGAGCGAGGCCCCCGTGGGGCAGAACTCACAGCAGGCGGGCATGCCGCCCTTGACCAGCCGGTGGGCGCAGAGCCGGCACTTCTTGATCTGAGGAAAGGGTTGATCCCATTGGAACTTGGGAACGTTGAAGGGACACGCGATCTGACAGTACCGGCACCCGAGGCAGGCATTTTTGTTGTACTGGACCACGCCGTTAGAAGGATCCTTGGTAAGCGCCGAGACCGGGCAGGCCGAGACACAGGCCGGATCAATGCAATGCATGCAGTGCCTCTTGATATAGGAATACCCGTCGATCTCACGGTCTTTCACGGCGCCCGTACCGTTGGAATAGAGTTTGATCACATTCAACGTCTTGGAAGAAAGATCCAGCGGGTCATCATAAAGCCTTTCGAGCGAGGAATGTTCGGGAGGCATATCGTTGTACTGCTTGCATGCCGAGACGCACGCCTTGCAGCCGATGCAGACCGTTGCGTCATAGAGGATCCCCACCGCTCCCGGCAGCAGCAGCTTGGGCGCCCTCGCAAAAGCGGGTCCCGCCCCCAAGGTCAAGAGCACACCGCTCCCGGCCGCCGCCTTCAGAAAATCCCGTCGCTTCATATCCATGGCCTACCTCTCTTGACGGCTTCGTAAAAAGTCCGTCTGCGGCGTTGCGCTTCATCCTTCGTCATTGCAGCGTACCTCTTAGTACGCCTCATTCCTCAGGATTTGCGCGCCTTGCATCCGGAGCTTTTTACTGTGCCGTCCCATTTGAGGACTTTTTATGAGTCCATCTCTTTTAAGATTCTGTATCTTCTGAGGTTTTTTCTCCTTCCTGCCCTTCGTGCTTACCGAGGTTCCTGGCAATCATGGCCCCGGCTCCGATGGCAGCGCCGCCCACGGCAACAATCACGGCGCCCTCTGCCAGCGACAGGCCTTCGCCCCTGCGCTCAAAGATATGCGGATAAAAAGCCGGAGTTGTCCAGAAATTCAGCCGGGCCATGGTGTGCAGCGGCACATTGAAGCCCACGCCTCCTTCGGAGCATCCGAAGCAGGGGTGCCCCGTACCCACGGGCCAGGCCCCCGAACCCACGTCGCCGAAGAGGATGGCGGGACAGTTGTTGTACGTCTCCGGCCCTTTGCATCCGAGTTTATAGAGGCACCAGCCTTTCCGGTGCCCCTCATCACCGAAGGCCTCGGCGTACCTCCCTGCATCAAAATGGGGGCGCCGCTCACAATTTTCATGGATCAGCCGCCCGTAGGCAAACTTGGGCCTCAGTTTGTCGTCAACCTCGGGCAGCTTCTGGAAGGTGAGGAAGTGAAGAACCGTGGAGAGGAAGTTGTAGCCGTTCGGAGGACACCCCGGCACATTGACCACAGGGGTCTCGATCCCCTTGTACTTGAGCACCTGATACACCGGGGTCGCCCCCGTCGGGTTGGGATGCGCGGAGGGGATGCCGCCCCATGATGCACAGGACCCGATGGCGATGACGGCCATGGCCTGCGATCCCATCTCCGTCACCAGGTCCACCATGGTCTCTCCGCCGATCTTGCAGTAAATACCGCCGTCTTTGATGGGCACGGACCCATCCACGACAAGAATGAACCTTCCCTTGTTTTCCTCAACCGATTTCTTGCGATATTCTTCAGCCTGATGGCCGGCGCCCGTGCTCAGAGTCTCCAGATAGTCCAGCGAGATCACATCGAGGATCAGATGCTCCAGGGTGGGATGGTTCGGCCTGAGCAGGGACTCGACGCAGCCGGTGCAGGCCTGTCCGGAGAGCCAGATGACGGTCGGACGTTTCGGACCGGCCACGGCCTCGGCGATACGGGCCCCCATGCCGGCGGGAAGACCCATATAGACAGCCGCAGCCGTACAGAGTTTCAGGAATTCCCTTCTGGAGAACCCGCTCCGGGAAAGATCATCAAAGAAGTTTGGCGATTTCATTGCATCTCCTTTGCTTTTTAAGTGCCCCTGATATGCTTCAGATCAGTCATAGACGGCGGCCCATGGTTCCCGGTGAAGGGAACGGGGCTTATCTTCCCACAAAATAGGTTTTATAAAAGATAAGGACAATACTGTAGATCAGGATGAAAGCGATGATTCCGACAGTGAGCCGGATGAGCCATTTTGATTTGTTCTCCTTCATTGTCACTACTATATCGAGGGGGAAAATAAAAGTCAATAGTGGATGAGCCATTTTGATTTGTTCTCCTTCATTGTCACCCCCCTGCAGAAAGAGTTGAATGGGACCCGCTATAGGTTTGTGAAGATATAAACCTGTTGTTTCTGAAGGGATAAAATAATGGAATAGGAAGGAAAAAGGTACCGGAGCAAGAGATGTTGAGGTTTTGAGACCAGAACATATTCTATCGCCTTGGTATTCCTTAGGATGAGCCCTTGCTAAGCTGAATAACCCATCCGACCTGACGCTCATCAGATATTTCGGGTCATCCTCATCTATCAGCCAAAATATTAAGCATAAATTTAGCGCATTTCAGCCGAAAAGTCCATAGCTTGCGAAAAAAATACGTCTTAGTATAAATTATTTGCGAATGTCTCCCGGGCTGGAATGCTCCTATCGGCAGGCTCCAGTCCAGGGCCGTTCCAGGTTCCACGACAGTGCTCAGAAACTCCATGGACCTCAGCCCTTCAGATAACGGATCATCGATCTTATTTCACATTCTGAAAGGTCATCAAAAGGGGGCATCCTGGAATTGGAATCGTTGTCCAGGGGATTTTTGATCTGCCGCCTGATCCACCGGTCGGACCTCCGGTTGGTGACGGCCGTGAGATCCGGTCCCATGCTCCCGCCCTTTCCCTTGAAGGTATGGCAGTTTATACATCCCTCTTTTTCGAAGAGTTCGGCCCCTTTCCGAGCACAGCCCGGCAGGGACGAGATCGCAAGGAGAAAAAAAATGGCGGCCAACAGACTGTTCAATGGACTCTTATAGATCATAGAAGGAATTCAGTCTTCGACATCCAACGGTGTACGCAGCGTCGCGTAGAAAATGCGACAGCTCACGCGAAAAGTACGCTTAGTCTTTGGCTGCTTGCGGATGACAAAAAACGCAGCCACCCCTCCCTAACAATGAAAGAGGGAAAACAAATTTATCATGGGCAACGGCCGTTCTTAGTATATATATGAAAAAGAGAGCGAGCCGTATGAATGGCCTTCCTTCTGACCTCGGAATTCCTTGGTGCGGAAGATCTGGGCATAGGATAGTTTGATACGCTTGTAGATCAGGCTTACACCCGCCGCCGCATCGGCGACCAGGGGTTCCTTGCCGATGCGGTGGCTGTCTTTGTAGGTATTCCCGTCCAGGAAAATATCACGCGCCGCCGCGCGGCCATCCACCGAGACAAAGGCATGCAGGCCCCATGCTGATTTTCCTGAAAGCCTGGGGTCCCAGCGCGAACCCGGGGCGCTGTTGTCACCCCCCGGGCGGATGGCGGAGGTGCCGAAGTCTCCGGGGATATTCCATCCCATGCGCGTCTCAATACCAAGATTCAAATAAGTCGCCACATTACCCAGGCTGCCGCCGAAATGGGTGATGGCGTCCGTGCCGAAACCTCGGCGGTAATTCTTGAGTAAAAATTTATCCTTGTGCTCGTACACCGCGGCAATCCCAGGTTCATTGCGCAATTGATTGTCCCAGCCCTGAAATTTTTCGAAGCCGCGCAGTTCATGCACAAAGTTCTGGGCCTCATGGGCAAAAGAGGCGGGCCCCACGACACCGATATGCATTTCCACGGAATCGAGCTGGTCTTCAGTCTTGCTGTGGAAGCCGAATCCCATATAAAGCCAGCCTGCGTACGGACGGTCATCTTTGATCAGATCGCTCCGGTGGAGGTCTTCAGGCGTATACATACTCTGCCCGATGGAGATCACGAGGTTGCGCTGCAAGCCTTCGGCGCTCTTATGAAAGAACGTCAGCCGTTTGTTGACCCGGCGCACCCAGTCAGGCAGGCGGGGGTCGGCGATATAACTCTGCAGATCCGGAGACACCCAGGATAGCTTTATGCCGTTGGTATAGTCCTGATCGCTCTCGGCAAAGAGATCGTTCTCAAAATACAGATTAAAGGTCCAGCTGTCTTTTAGATCCAGATCCTCGCCCCATGCACCGGCGGCCATGCTCAGCAACACCAGACAAAAAAACCCTATCTTCATCTTGCATCCTTGACCATAGCTGCCCTACGACCTGTCTGCCGTAGCACAGGCAGGCAGGGCGGCCGTTCTGCCGGGAGTGCAGCCGCTAAAAAATCAGGCGGACGGCAATAACGGGATTCAAGTCGTCAATATACCGGCTACAGCCGAAATTGGCCATGGGCCGGTACGTCACCCTATTTACGAACAGGACCACTTAGGGAAAAACCCGCCTGTCTTTTTTCTGTATTCCAGGTACTCAGGAAAGGCATGAATCAGTTTTTTCTCTTCGATGCCTGCTCTGATTTTCTGGCCTAAAACAAAGAGGAGGGTCAGAACCATATTGATGTTTGAGAATCTGAATATGAGGACTCCCGCCGTTGCAATCATTTCGCCGAGATAGAGGGGGTGCCTGATATAAGCGTATATCCCGCGATAGACAGGCGCCCTGGCCTCGACCATGAGACTGAAGGACCGTTTCAGAAAGACCATACCTGATAGCGTGATCAGATTGCCGGTAATGATCAGCGTCATCGAGCAGAGATTCCATCCCAGCAAATGATGGCTGTAAAGTCCAAAAAGTCCATTGAGATGCCTGTAAATCGAGCGGCCGGGAGAGATGTAACGCAAGATCTCCACATCATGATAAATAACGAGCGGAAGGATAGCGCACAGAAGCGGATATACCGTTTCCATAAACCCATGAGGAAACTCAACCGCCCTTTGCCGGATCAAATAAGCGGACAGAAACAAGATAATGGTCAATGTGATCAGCAGGCTGTTCAGCCTGGCCACAGGATCGAAGATAGGCCATCTCTTGATGAGATACCTCAAGTGGAATAAAAGAAAAAAAGCGAACAACAGCAGCCCGGATACCCTGCCTCTTGTTTCTCTGTTTAACATGGCGAGGTTTCTCTCCCTTCACATTCTCATCTATACTATTACACTAATTCAATCGGGTTTTGCAAGAAAAGAGCTGAATGGTCCGTATTGGTTTCCCGCTGAAATGACGGCGCCCGGGGCCGGAATCGAAAATGCGCCAAGATGTCTGCATTGACATATCGAAAATATAATGCTAATCTCCCGTATGCTCAAAATAAGCAGCTCATGCCGCTCTGGAGGCGCAGGGTTCAGAAAGAAATTGGCGCAATGATCGTACTCAAAGCAATCGTACTCGGGATCGTGGAAGGCATCACGGAGTTTCTGCCGATTTCCTCAACCGGGCATCTCATCGTATTTTCGTCCCTTCTCAATTACCCTGAGGCCTCTCGAGAGACCTTCGAGATCTTTATTCAACTCGGGGCCATCCTCGCCGTGGCCTGTCATTTTGCCAAACCGCTTCACGGGCTGATCAGGAGCGCTTCGAACGAAACCAGGGCCCAGGCGCTGATCGCGAAAGTGTTTCTCGCTTTTTTGCCGGCAGCGGCAGTGGGGCTCTTGTTCCACAAGACCATCGAGGCCCATCTGTTCAGACCCCTGGTGGTGGCAGCAAGCCTCGTCGGCGGCGGGATCATCATTCTGATCGTTGAGCGGCGGCAGCGCCGTTTTGAGGTTCAGACGATCGAGTCCATGGGATGGCGGCACGCCCTCTGGGTGGGTGTCTCGCAGGTCCTCTCGCTGATCCCCGGCGTGTCGCGTGCCGGGGCAACGATCATCGGCGGGATGCTTGCCGGCATGAATCGGCCCAGCGCGACGCAGTTTTCGTTCTATCTCTCTTTGCCCACCATGTTCGCGGCGAGCTTGTACAGCCTATTCAAGGCGCGCCACCTCTTGTCGGTGAGTGATGCCTTGCCTTTTGGGGTGGGCTTCGTGGCGGCGTTCATTTCCGCACTGCTTGTGGTCCGGGCCTTCGTCACGTTTGTCCAGCGGCACGACTTCACCGGCTTCGGGTACTACCGGATTGCAGCCGGGTTGGTCATTGCCCTGTTCTTCCATTGACCGCTCCGCCGCCTTTCCATCATACGCGGGACCTTGGAGAACCTATGAACCTTCGCAGACAACTGTTTGCAGTGAAAACCGTCAAGATGATCGAAGAGGAGATGGCCGGAGAAAACCGCCTGCGGCGGGTGCTGGGCCCGGTTTCGCTGACAGCGCTCGGCGTGGGGGCGATTATCGGCGCCGGGATTTTCGTACTGACGGGCCTCGCCGCTCATGATTATGCCGGTCCGGGCCTGGTGCTCTCTTTCGTGATCGCCGGTCTCGGCTGCGCCTTCGCCGCCTTATCCTACGCTGAGTTCGCGTCCATGATTCCGGTGGCAGGGAGCGCCTACACGTACGCGTATGCCACGCTCGGCGAACTGATGGCATGGATCATCGGCTGGGACTTAATTCTGGAATACGGCATGGCGTCAAGCACCGTGGCCTACGGCTGGTCCAAGTACTTCCTGCACTTCCTCGATCTGTTCGGTTTGCATATACCGCCGTTTCTGGCGAGCGACCCGTTCAGCACGCCGGGGGCCTGGTTCAATCTGCCGGCTGCCGCTGTCGTCCTGCTGGTTACGGTTGTGCTTGTGATCGGCATCCGGGAAAGCGCTCGATTCAATGCCGCCATAGTCGTTCTGAAACTTGCCGTGGTGCTGTTCGTCATTGTCGCCGGCATTCCGCACGTCAACACGGCGAATTGGCGCCCGTTCATGCCCTTCGGCTTGACCGGTGTAGCGAGTGGGGCGGCATACGTCTTCTTCGCTTACATCGGCTTCGATTCGGTCTCCACACACGCCGAAGAAGCGCGCAACCCGCAGCGTGACGTTCCCATCGCCATCATTGCTTCGCTCTCGATCTGTACCCTGCTGTATATCGCTGTCTCCGCCGTGCTCACGGGCATGGTCCCGTACACGAAAATCAACATCGACGCTCCGCTTGCCGCGGCGTTTGTGCCCTACGGATTGACGGCGGCAGTGTTCATCATCTCCTTGGGCGCCGTAGCCGGGATCACCAGCGTACTGCTGGTGCTGATGCTCAGCCAGCCGCGCGTATTCTTCGCTATGGCACGCGACGGACTGCTGCCGTACGAGTTCTTCGGAACCGTTCATCCGCGTTTTCGGACACCGTACAAGGCCACGATCCTGACGGGGTCCGTCGTGGCCGTTGTGGCAGCCCTGTTTCCGATCCATGCCCTGGCGGAAATGGTCAACATCGGCACGCTGTTCGCATTCGTGGTGGTGTGCGCGGCCGTCTGGATCATGCGCTATACCAACCCGAACCAGCGGCGGCCGTTTCGCTGTCCGATGATACCGCTGGTCCCCGCGCTGGGCGTTCTCTTCAACATAGGGCTGATGTTCTCGCTCGGGTGGCATAACTGGGCGCGTCTTACGATCTGGCTGGGAGTCGGCCTCATCATCTACTTCAGCTATGGCAGGTATCACAGCAAGCTAAACCAAGCCGAGGAAAGGACGGAAAGGGGGGGACATCGTTGATTTGTTCACTGCTTTACAAGGTATATATACCTTATTATATATTGATAAATACCAGATATTAAATAAATATGCTTTTCTTATCAGTTGAGGAAATCACATTATTTTCAATTTTGGATATACTGTTTGCGGTAAGGGTTGACCACGGGTATGACTTGTGATATTTTATAAAAAATCCTTATGGCCGTTTAAGGAAAATTAATAAGGGCGGTTTATGGACGATCATAAGCTCAAGGTATTCTGCTCTGTAGCCGAAACCAAAAGTTTTTCCAAGGCATCCAAGGCCATGTACCTCACGCAGCCCGCCATCAGTCTGCAGATCCGTTCCCTTGAGGAACAATTGGGAACCAAACTCTTTATGCGGAGCAACAAGTCCGTCTCTTTGACTAAGACCGGGGAGATCATCTACAAACATGCCAAGAAGATCCTCTCCTCGTATGCCGCGATCGAAAAAGAAATCAATGAAGCCACCGGCATGGTCAAAGGGAAGCTCCTGATCGGAGCGAGCACCACACTGGCCACCTATTATCTTCCCAATATCATTGTGGATTTCAAAAAGAGTTATCCGGACATCCTGATCGATTTTGAGAGAGGCAATACCCAGACGATCATTGACAGTCTTCTCAAGGCGAAGATCGACCTCGGCATGGTGGAAGGAGAGGTCAAGGACCAGCGCCTCGAAGTGGAGAAAATGGATTCGGATGAACTCCTCCTGATCGTGTGCAGCACGCATCCATGGGCGGATCGCAGAGACATCTCCATCCATGAGATTCAAGATCAGCCGTTCATCATGCGTGAAGAAGGCTCCGGAACCCGGCAGGTGGTTGAAAGCACCCTGGAAAAGGCAGGGATCTATACGGATCAGCTCAACATCGTCATGTACCTGGGGAGCACGGAAGCGATCAAAACGGCGGTGGAAAACGGTTTGGGTGTCTCCATCCTGTCGGGATGGGCCGTTCAGAAAGAAGTCCGGTTCAAGGTCCTCAAGGCCCTTTCCTTTAAAGACGTTCGGTTTAAACGTGATTTCAGTCTCATTTACCATAAAAAGTCCTTCCACACCCAACCTGCGGAAAAGTTTATAGAGCTTCTGAAAAAATATCCCATGACACAAGGGCTGTGAGACACAGGGAACTCCTCTTTCCCACACTATCGAAAAGGCAGACCCATGCAGGACCAAACGTCGGCGCTTTACACGGAACGCAAGATCATGCGTTATGAAAAGGGTTCATGGAACGAGATGAACGACCGAATTACCCTGGAACGCCCCCTCCACTTAGAGATCAACGGCAAGGAATTCATAACGCTCCTTTGCACGCCGGTGCAAAGAAAGGAACTGGCCGCAGGGTTCCTTCTCTCCGAAGGGATCATCCAATCCCCGGAACAGATTCTCTCCATGGATCTTAAAGAACAAGAGGACCTGATCTCCATGGAGTTGACCGGCATGGAAATTGACCTCGAAGACCGGGTCAAAAAAATCACGTTAACCTCAGGATGCGGACGGGGGACGATTCTATGCGACGTGATGGATGCCATCAGCGAACCCCGGATCTCCGGGAGCATGGACCTTTCCCCGGTTGAGATCATGGAGCGGATGCACGAACTGCATCATCACTCTTCAACCTACCTCAAGACCGGAGGGACCCACAGCGCCGCCGTGACCGACGGCCGATCCCTTCTGGCCTTCGCCGAAGACCTGGGAAGGCATAACGCCGTGGACAAGGTCCTGGGGTTCTGCTTTCTCAACCGGATCCCGACTGGCGACAAAGCGGTTCTGGCGAGCGGAAGAATTTCTTCTGAGATCATCATGAAGGTCGGCCGCAGCGGGGTCCCCATCCTGGTCACCCGGGCCGCGGCTACCGACCAGGTGATCCGGATTGCCGAGGCCATGAACATCACCCTGATCGGCTTTGCCCGGGGAACCCGCATGAACGTCTATACCTGCCCGGAGAGAATCACAGGAACGGGGAGAAA
>MNYV01000160.1 GCA_001873285.1 Nitrospirae bacterium CG2_30_53_67 | reverse complement strand
CAGGCGCTTGCTGAGGAAGGTTTCTCAGGGGAAAAAGGCGAATGGCCCGAATATTGAGAGGAGAAATTTATTGGGCTAATCTCGATCCGGTCAAAGGTCATGAGCAGTCCGGAGAACGCCCGGTACTCATACTGAAGTCCTTGACACCTCCAACCCTGATTTGATACGATGCGGGCCGATGGGTCCGGGACCGCATCCAGCTTTTCAGTGATGATCATCAGAAATTTCCTCTGCCCTGCGGTGAGGTGCGGCCCTGGGATGGGGGAATGCATCGGGGGGGGGATCTCCATGAAACCTGCGGAAGAGAAGCTCAAGGATTTCAGAAAAAGGCTGAAGATCAGCGTGATCGGCCTGGGACAGTGCGGCGGCAATCTGGCCGTGGAGTTCGCCAAGCGGGGCTACGAGTCCTTTGCCCTGAATACGTCGTTTTCCGACCTCAAGAGCCTGGAAGAACTCCCCAAGGAGTTCCGGCTCCATGTGGGGCTGGACGGGAGGAGCGGAGCGGGGAGGGATCTCAATCTGGGGAAGCAGAGCCTCCTTTCCAACCGTGACCGGATCCTGAGCGTTCTCAGTGAGCCGGCCAAGTCTTCGGACCTCTTTCTTATGGTCGCGGGCATGGGAGGCGGGACCGGGAGCAATCTCCCGACCCTGGCCGAGATCCTGCGTCCCCTGAACCTGCCCATCTCCGTGCTGATCACCCTTCCTGCGGAAAGCGAAAGCAGCCTGACCAAGGTGAACGCCATCCAGGCCGTCAATACCTTGTTCAGACAGAACCTGAACAGCGTGGTTCTGATCGACAATCAAAAGATTCTGGACTTTTTCCCGGGAGTCAGCCTCTCCGAGTACTATGTCCGGGCCAACGAGCGGATCGTCAAGAGCTTCGATGACTTCAACCGGGCCGACCATGCCTACAAGATCCGGAGCCTGATCAGCTTCGACAGCGAAGATTTCAGGAAGGTCTTCTCTTCTCGAGGGCTCCTGATCTACGGTTCCACAAGCTTCAACATGACGGGCCCGCTGACCGAGGATCTCCTCATGGAGCAGATGAAGGCGATCTGGAAGGGCGGGGACCTCTTTGCCTCAGGCTACGATTATACCACGGCCGCCGTCATCGCCATGATCCTCTATGCCCCGAAAAGCGTGCTGGCATCCACCCCTGCCGAGGTGTACGAACGGATCAACCGCTCGCTTAAGAACCAGACGCACGGGGCCGCGGTCTACACCGGTGTCTATGAACTCGAAGAGGGGAGGCCTACTCGGATTTCCACCATGATCGGGAAGATGAATTTCCCGGATCGGGTGGTCAATCTCCTCTCCCAGGCATCCATCGAGGGGCATGGGCTGGCCGAGAAGGTGCGAATGGCGCGGCCCACGCTCGATCTCGGCGAGGTCGAGCAGATGGATTTCTTCAACATCCTGACCCAGGGAGATCTCAGCGGGGAAATGGATGCCATGCTGAATGCCCTCGAGGATGAGGATCCGGATGTCCGGCTCCGGACGGTCCTCTCATTGAGCAGCCTCAACGATTACGAGCGCCTGCACCCCCTGCTCATGAAGGCGCTCAAAGACAATGACAACCGGGTGGTGGTCGAGGCGGCCAGGATACTCGGCAGGATCGGGGAAAGCCCGATTGCCGAGTAACGAACGGGGTCTTACCTGAAGTGGTTTCCAATCCTGAAACACAGACAGAACCATAAGCCGGATTCAGAGTATTCCAGGGGCTGATGATGTTACAAATCGGGGTTATCGGCTCAGGCCGGGATGAAGAAAAGACCAACCGCACGGCCCTGGAGGTCGGCCGGGAGGTGGCGCGGGCCGGGGCGGTCCTGATCTGCGGGGGGCTGGGCGGCGTCATGGAGTCTGCAGCCCGCGGCGCGCATGAGGAGAAGGGGATCACGGTCGGGATCCTTCCAGGGGAGAATAGGGGAGAAGCCAACGCCTATATTGATATTTCCATTCCCACGGATCTCGGCCATGCCAGGAATGCCATCGTGGTCAGGGTCTCGGACGCCCTGATCGCCGTGGGCGGGGAATACGGGACCTTGTCCGAGATCGCCTTTGCCCTGAAGATGGGAAAACCGGTCGTGGGGCTGGACACCTGGGAGATCCGAGGCGTGAGGCAGGCCGGCAGTGCAAAAGAAGCGGTCAGCACGGCGCTCGGCCTCCTGAAGAAATAACCTGCATGATAGATTCGCAAATGATCGTAAGAATCTCCTCAACCTTTTGATCAGGGAATCCGATTCTTCCTCCACTGATTTCATTCTTTTCATTTCGGTTAAATTTATGTAGACTGTGCCGGAAGTTCTGCTGGGGAAAATAGCGCTCAAGAGGGGGAGATCCATGCCGGTTGAGACGGTCCTTAATACATGGCGGTCCCGCAGGGACTTTACCAAGCGGTTCACAGCCGAAAGGGTCTTCCCGCACAGGGAGGGGGAATACGCCCCCTTCCCGTCTTGGGCGCCGGAAAGCCTGGTCCAGGTTCTGAAACAGGGTGGTATCGAGAACCTCTATTCCCATCAGAGAAAGGCCGTGGACCGGATCCATGACGGGAAAAACGTGGTGATCGTGACCCCCACGGCCTCGGGCAAGACCCTCTGCTATAACCTCCCTGTCCTCTCAGCCATGCTCCGTGAACCCGAGACCCGTGCCCTCTATCTCTTTCCGACCAAGGCCCTGGCCCAGGACCAGCTCCATGAGTTGGATTCCCTGATCCAGGCGCTGCACGCCCCGATCTCCGCCTTTACCTATGACGGGGACACGCCGGCTGATGCCCGATCCGCGATCCGGCTCCGCGGCCATATCGTGATTACCAATCCGGACATGCTCCATACCGGGATCCTCCCCCATCATACCAAATGGATCCGGCTCTTCCAGAACCTGAGATATGTGGTCATTGATGAAGTCCATACCTACCGGGGGGTCTTCGGGTCCCATATGGCCAACCTGATCCGGAGGTTAAAGAGAATTATAAGGTTCTATAATTCAAGTGTTCAATTTATATGCTGTTCTGCCACCATTGCCAACCCGGAGGAACTCGGGAGCACCCTCTGCGGGGAACCCTTGGATCTGGTGGATGAGAGCGGCGCCCCGAGTGCGGAGAAACATTTCCTTTTTTATAATCCCCCGGTGATCAACCGAGAACTCGGGATCCGGAAAAGCGCCCTCACCTCGGCCCGACACCTGGCCGCTCCCTTCCTGAAGCAGGGAATCCAGACCTTGATCTTCGCCACCAGCCGCCTCAATGTGGAGGTCCTGACCCGGACCTTGAAGGAGCGTTTCGAACAGGGGCTACCGGGGGAGGAGCGGATCCGGGGGTACCGGGGCGGGTACCTTCCCGAAACCCGCCGGGAGATCGAGCAGGGGCTCCGGGAGGGGAAGGTCATCGGCGTGGTCTCCACCAACGCCCTGGAATTAGGGATCGATATCGGGAGCCTCGATGTTTGCATCCTTGCCGGGTATCCGGGCTCCGTGGCCGGCACCTACCAGCAGGCCGGGAGGGCAGGCCGACGCAAGGGGAATTCCATCGCCATCCTGGTTGCCCGCAGCAATCCCCTGGACCAGTTCATCGTCACCCATCCCGATTATTTCTTTGGGGCATCCCCGGAGTATGGGCGGATCCATCCGGACAATCTCCTCATCCTCATGAGCCATATCCAGTGCGCGGCCTTTGAACTCCCCTTTGAGCCTGGGGAGACCTTCGGAGGCGAAGACCTGAATGAGATCCTGAAATACCTTGAAGAAGAGCAGGTCCTACACCGGGCCGGAGAGCGGTATCACTGGAACAGGGACGCCTATCCCGCCAATGCCGTGAGCCTCCGGAATATCCCGGAGGAGAACTTCGTGGTCACGGACCGGACCGATCCCGCGAAGCCCGTGACCATTGCCGAGGTCGACTTCACATCCGCCCCGGTCACCCTCCATGAAGGGGCCATTTATCTCCTGGAGTCCAGGCCGTACATCGTGGAAAAACTCG
>MNYV01000159.1 GCA_001873285.1 Nitrospirae bacterium CG2_30_53_67 | reverse complement strand
CTTTCCGCATATCTTGAATCTTGCGACAGGGTGTCCACCCGTTCGCTCAATGATCGATACGCCATAACGGTCACGCCGAACGGCCACGTCAATATTCTTCTTTTCAAAAAAGTCCAAAATACGGGCAGCCAGCTCTTCAGTATCGTTTATAGTGCGTTTTGCCGACATCACTTCACCTCATAGACCTTCAGCACTTCATCCCCATAGTGATTAATGACCTTCACGGCGATCTTGCCGGTCGCGGGTGGGTCGAAGGGCTGACTCATGGTGGAGTAAAGCATGGACCAGGCGGCCTCGTCCACTTCGGAGCGAAGCGCCCGTTTAAGCTTCTCGTAGGGCTCATCAGCGCCGGTGAAGTAGGCATGACGGACAAAGAAGCTCTCGCCGTTGTAGTCCGTGTCTATGAACCAGCAGGCGATGTCATCCGTTGAAGAACTCCGTATCTGGCCCGTGGTCGGGTCGTACACGTCAACGCCGAAGATAGTGGCCTGTGCGCAGTGGGCAGTGTGCAGCGGAAAATCAGATGGCGTCAGTGCTTGGATCGCAGTGAGCGCTGCAACCCTACGAGCATTTTCCCGATCTCCGACGCCTGTGCGAGCAGAGTGTCCCGTTGTTCCGTCCGCAGAAGCCCGAGACGCTCCGCCAAAATCAGCAGCGTTTCCACTTCCGCCGGAGATCCCCTCGCTATCCCCAGAAACTGAAGGAATTCCCCTGTTGATGTCCTTTCCGCGCCCTCGGCTATGTTCGCTGCGACCGATACTGCCGCTCGCCTGACTTGACTGGTCAGACCGAACCGCTCGTCCTGCGGAAAGTTCTTTGAAGCGTTGTAAATCGCTTCCACCCATTCGATTGATTTCTGCCAAACCTGCAAGTCCCGATAATTCTTGAGCGAAGTCAAGCTGCACCACCTTTCTTCCATTGCTGCTCACTAACCACAGCCCACTGCTCACTGCAATATCCGGTTCGCCGAAGACCATGAAGAGGTTTCCTGCGCCGGTCTTCTTCAGAAGATCCTCTCCCATGGTCAGGTCAGGATTCATGCGCGCAAGCAGGATCGGCAATTTCCCATAGTGCTTCTCTTCTTCGGCTATGATCTGTCCACCCCCCTTATCTTCCCCCCTTCGTAAGGGGGGATTGAGGGGGGTCGGTGTAAACTGCCTGGCTGTCTCTCCGGCATGAGCATCAAAGGCAAAGCCGCAGACAACGAGAAGATCGAACCCTACGCCCCGAAGCGCCTCCTTGGCCGCTTCCTTGATCAGCTCCGGCCCGACAGTCCCGTGCTCCGGCCCCAGGCAGACCGCAACCCGCTTCGTAATTCCCTCTCCCCTCCGTGGGAGAGGGCCGGGGTGAGGGGGATACTCCGTATATTCCCCGGCAAAGTGCAGCCACTCACCCGCATAGGGTTCCAGCCTGTCGAAATTCAATCGCTCATTCTTGACCGTGTTCTGAACGCCCGCTTTTTTAAGATTGTCGAGGATCATGTGAATAAAATCTCCATGTACACCTATGCTCGAATCCCTCCTCTGCCCCCCTTTGCCAAAGAGGGGTTGGGGGGATTTGCCTTCCGGCGCCAGCGTTCTGTGAGGCGAAAGACTCACAACAGTGAAAGGCCCTGTCACGCGGATGCGCTTGTTGTCTTCGTACGGTTGATCATAAAGCGTCTCAGTATCCGCATGCCGAGCAATAGCAGCGTCGATTTCCTCGCGGCTCATCCCCTCTTTGATGTCCGGGTTGTTCGCAATGGACTTGAGCGTTACGTGCGGCACGCGCTTGTACACGAAGCCCTTCTTGATGTCCCCTTATGTCTTATACAAAATCCCCCCCTCGGTTCCCCTCCTTTGTAAGGAGGGGGAAGAAGAGGTAGATCTGCATTTTTCCTACCCCACCTGACCTCCCCTTACAAAGGGGAGGAGAATGGTTAGGAGAAAGATCAAAAAGATTGTCTACCTTGCGTTTCCCCGCTTGAAAAAAGGGGGCAGGCGAAATTCTTATTTGATGTTTTCATAATTATGAGAACCTTAATAGGCCTTTGACTTCCTTTCATACTTTGATTATCACAATGAAGGCAAGTAAGTCCTCGTTACGTTGTTACCTAATTCACCAGATGACAGGGTTTTTGATAATGACCTGTTTCACCGGATATTTTCCTTGCAAGAATCAAAAGGCATGGGCTGGTCTCCCGTTCATGGCGGCTGCGATACGATACGTTTAAGCTTCTACCAGAGAGGCTTTACAAGTGGAAAGATATTATAAATTCAGGGGAGATGCAAGGGGAAGTTTGGGACATGGGGAAGTTTGGGACAGAAGGCAAAATTCAGAGGGAAAAGGAGAAATGCGAACGCAATGGGATGGGGCTTCATTTTGCTGTTGTTCCTGCTATAGGCATTATGCTATATTATTTTTTTAAAATTGGGTGCTTTTATGAAGATTACAAGACAAGAAGTCGAGCATGTGGCCCTGCTGGCCCGGCTGAATCTTTCCGAAACAGAGATCGAGCAGTTCACCGGCCAGCTTGATGCGATCCTGATGTATATGGACAAGCTCAATGAACTGGATACGAAAGACGTGGAGCCGACGTCTCATGTGATTGAG
The DNA here is from genome assembly GCA_001873285.1 of Nitrospirae bacterium CG2_30_53_67. Classification (NCBI taxonomy): domain Bacteria; kingdom Pseudomonadati; phylum Nitrospirota; species Nitrospirae bacterium CG2_30_53_67. The sequence goes on along the minus strand of MNYV01000159.1, from coordinate 6,165 downwards.
ACGGGGAACGTGGTTCGGGAGGATCAGGTCGGGGATTCGATCCCTGTGGAGGATGCCCTGGCCAATGCCCCGGACAAAGAGGATGATTTCTTCAAGGTCCCCCGGATTATCTGAACAAGGAGTGAGTCCGTACCATGCTGCGTAAGATCCTCAAGTCCAAGATCCATCGTGCAACGGTGACTGCGACCAACATGGACTATGAGGGGAGCATCACCATTGATGAGGCCCTGATGCAGGAGGCCGGGATTCTCCCCTTTGAGCAGTTGAAAATCGCGAATCTCAGGAACGGGGAGCGGTTTGAGACCTATGTGATCCCCGGGCCCGTGGACAGCGGCGCCATCTGCATCAACGGGGCCGCGGCGCACAAGGCGGCCAAGGGAGATCTCATCATCATCTTCCAGTATGTCTATCTGGCGCCGGAAGAAATTTCAGCCCATTCACCCAGGATCGTCTACGTGGACCGGAAAAACCGGATCATCCGTAAGTGATGCCATGCCATGAACCTCTATGAACTGACCATTCATGAAGCCTCCGATGAAATGAGAAGAGGCCGAATCACCTCCGGTGATCTCATGGACTCCTTAAAACAGAGGATCCGTGAAGTCGAGGAGCGGGTCCATGCCTATGTGACGATACCGGAGAGACCTCCCGAAACCAAAAGTCCTTCTTCGGATCGCCGGCAAGAGGCGGGTCCCCTTTCCGGCATCCCCGTTGCAGTCAAGGACAACATGACCACACGGGGGATCAGGTCCGCCTGCTCATCGAGGATACTTTTGAATTTCATCCCTCCCTACGATGCCACGGTGGTGGAACGGCTGTATCGGGCAGGAGCAGTCCTGATCGGAAAGACCAACATGGACGAGTTCGCCATGGGTTCCTCCACGGAGACATCGTACATGGGCGTGACGAGAAATCCATGGGACCTAAAGCGGATCCCCGGAGGTTCAAGCGGGGGCTCGGCCGCGGCCGTGGCCGCAGACGAGTGCATCGCAGCCCTGGGCTCCGATACGGGGGGATCCATCCGACAGCCCGCGGCCCACTGCGGCGTGGTGGGGATGAAACCTACCTACGGCCGCGTCTCCCGGTACGGCCTGGTGGCCTTTGCCTCCTCCCTGGACCAGATCGGCCCCATCACCAAGGACGTGACGGACTGCGCCCTGCTCCTGAACGCGATCTCAGGGCATGACCCCCGGGATTCCACATCGGTCAAGGTCCCGGCGCCCGACTTCACATCAGCCCTCACCGGGGAGATTCGAGGCCTGACCATCGGCGTGCCCGCAGAGTATTTTGTAGAGGGCATTCAGCCGGAGGTGGAGGATGCCGTCCGAGCCGCCCTTGCGCTGCTTGAAGGGAGGGGGGCGGTCATCAAGGAGGTCTCGCTCCCCCATGCCGGCTATGCCATTGCGACCTATTATATCCTGGCCACGGCCGAGGCCTCTTCAAACCTGGCGCGCTACGACGGGGTCAAGTACGGCTACCGGACCGACGATTCAGCGGATCTCATGGAGATGTACATGAAGACACGGGCCCAGGGTTTCGGCCCGGAGGTCAAGAGACGGATCATGCTCGGGACCTACGTCCTCTCCTCGGGGTACTACGACGCCTATTACCGCAAGGCCCAGCAGGTGAGGACCCTGATCAAGAATGATTTCGATCAGGCGTTTCAAACCTGCGACGTCCTGATCACACCGACCTCCCCGACCACGGCCTTCAGGATCGGAGAGAAGATCAACGACCCGCTCCAGATGTACCTCTCGGACATCTTTACCATCTCTGTGAACCTGGCCGGCATTCCGGGGATCTCCATCCCCTGCGGATTGGATTCCTCGGGACTTCCCATCGGGCTTCAGGTCCTGGGGCGTCACTTTGATGAGGAAGCGGTTCTCAGGACCGCCTACGCCTACGAGCAGCAGACCGACTGGCACAAGAGGCAACCCGAATTATAATCGTCTGGTACGATTGGATGTGAGAAGACAATGATAAATGATAAGAGAAAGGATTCACAAATTCTAAATCCGAAATTCGAAATACTAAACAATATCAAAGGACCGAAATCTAAAACTCAAGACAGAACATGACCGAACGTTTGGGTCATTGGAATTTAGAATTTTGAACTTGTTTAGGATTTAGATATCGTGTGATTGTCGATCGCGCGGGCGGTTTTGTTTTACAGGTTCCATGTAAGTCGCAGAAAGCCGATTTATATGATTTGACTGTCGAAAATCATGATGCTACAACCAGTGTGCAGTATCACTGTGTAGATATCTTATCTAAAAAAAGGGCCGACAATGACATCTCGAACGCATGGTGGAAAAGCCAAGAGTTTTGAATGGTCTTACCAACGCGGACTACTGCGTATTGCAAACGAAGACGGAATTGAGCACGAGTATTCCTCTGAAGAAATCGCGACAGTGTTGACTAATCTATTCAAGGAATTTGGAAAAGGCTGGATTCCGCTTGCTAACAATGTTGAGAAAATGTACAAAGGCATAGAAATCCGCGGATTTGGAACTGCAATTTATGATCTTAAACCAGGTGATAGCACTCACGCTCAGGGATCGAGTTACTTGGGCGTTGTACTTGAGGAGATTAATCTTTTGGAATGGAATAGGGAAAAAAGGGGAATTAAATGGCGCATCATTGTTAATGCTACAGATGTGGAAACGGTGCGAGATGCCCTCGAACATGGACGAGCAAGCGGTGACATGCCATTTCAAGAATTACTTGATTCAGTGGGTGGGGCAGATCAAATACCATACACACTAGAGACTCACAAACATAACTTTGCGATTTGGGCAGCTGCTCGTGCTATCCAAAGAGGCTTTCGTGGCGCAAAGAACAGTATATTAGGAATAGCTTTGGAAGATAGCAATATCAGAGACGCAATCTATAGCTTGATGAGTGCAAATGTAGTGCCCGAGGAATTTGATGTTTGGCACAAAAGTTTGTGCCGCAAGATAATCAAAAATCTTTTGGATGCGGGCGTTTCAGATATTACTTATGGCCGCGCAGCGAAATTGGTGGCTATCTACTTGAAGGTGACGGTGATAATTGGTGAAGATCCAACTTCTCCTCTGGCGCGAGTAGCCCATCCGCCTATTGATCACATTCTATTGCAAGAAATCGCTAAGGAAAACCCAATACTAGGAAACCTCGCCCAAGTGAAGTGGACGAACCTCACGGAGGAGGAGTATTTCGATGTGGTGAACAAGTTGCGAAGTATCCTTGACGACGAAGCAGGTTTCTGGCAAATTGAAAAATACTGGAATGCAATGAATGACTATTAATACATCGGTAGGATTTAGAATTTCAACACCTCAACACAAGTGTTATAAGAGAAGAAAGCATGGAATTTGAAACCGTCATCGGCCTGGAGGTTCACGCACAGCTCAAGACCCGGACCAAGATCTTCTGCCATTGCAGCACGGAATTCGGAGGGCCTCCGAACCACCATACCTGCCCGGTCTGCCTCGGCATGCCCGGTGTGCTTCCGGTCCTGAACCGGGAGGTCGTGAACTTCGCCCTGCGGACCGGCCTGGCGTTGAACTGCAAGATCAACCCGATCTCCCGTTTTGCGAGAAAAAATTATTTCTATCCGGACCTCCCCAAGGGATACCAGATCTCACAATACGAACTTCCGCTCTGCGAGCACGGCTTTCTCACCATCGATCTCCACGGGACAGAAAGACGGATCGGGATTACGAGGATCCACATGGAAGAGGACGCCGGAAAAAATATCCATGGCGAGCACGGCAACCCATGCAGTTACGTGGACCTGAACCGGACCGGTGTGCCGCTCATGGAGATCGTGAGCGAGCCTGATATCCGAAGCCCCGAGGAAGCGGCGGCCTACATGCGGAAGCTCCGAAGCATCCTCCGCTATATTGATGTCTGCGACGGGAACATGGAGGAGGGCTCTCTCCGGTGCGACGCCAACATCTCGCTCCGACCTGCGGGTCAAAAGGCATACGGCATCCGGACCGAGACCAAAAACATGAACTCCTTCAAGCATGTGCAGAAGGCCCTCGAATACGAGATCAAGAGGCAGGCCCGGATCCTGGACCAGGGGGGCGCCATTGTGCAGGAGACCCGCCTCTGGGATGCGGACCGAGGCATCTCCATTTCCATGCGGGGCAAGGAAGAGGCCCACGACTACCGCTATTTCCCCGAACCTGACCTGGTCCCTCTGCATGTGGATAAGGCCTGGATCGAGGAGATACGATGCGCCCTTCCGGAACTTCCGGATGCAAAGATGAACCGCTTTATCAAGGAATATGACCTCCCCGTGTACGATGCGGAGATCCTGACCGGATCCAGGGAACTTGCAGACTATTTCGAAGCCTGCAACCAATTGGCACAATCCCCGAAGACGGTTTCAAACTGGATCATGGGAGAGCTCCTCCGTGAAATGAAGGGGGATGAGCGAGGAATCAGGGCATGCCCGGTGACACCCGAGATGCTGGCGGGGATGATCCGGATGATCGAACAAAAGACCATCAGCGGCAAGATCGCAAAAACGGTCTTCGAGGAGATGTACCGGACCGGAAAGAGACCTGAACAGATTGTCAAAAAGAAGAACCTGATCCAGGTCACCGACGAGACAGAGATCATCAGAATCATCGACCAGGTCCTCACGGATTACGCCCCTCAGGTCGAATCGTATCGAAGCGGCCAGGAGAAGGTCTTCGGATTCCTGGTGGGACAGGTCATGAAGGCTTCCAGGGGAAAGGCCAGTCCCGCCCTGGTGAACCAGCTCCTCAAAGAAAGGCTGTAGGTCATGGATATTGTCCGGCAGAACAGCAATTCCCCCTCGCCCCCCTTTGTAAAAAGTGGCGGGTAAAGAAAAGAGCTCTCGTGATCAATCGCGTCGTCCTCCTCCTTGCCTGGTTCTTTGTCTTCGCGTTCTTTGCTCCGGTCCATGCTGAGGAATCTCAATCCCTCTCCACGGAACACTTTGTTTTTTATTTTTCTCCACCGGATCAAAAACTGGCCGGGTATCTTGCAGGCCTTTCAGAAAAGATCTATGCCGACATCGTATCTGATGCCGGTGTTGAACCCCGTCCCGGAGTAGAGATCTATATAGAACATACGCATGAGGCCTTCCTCAGCCGGCAGCCTCATCCGGTCAAGGCCCCGGAATGGGCCGCGGGCCTGGCCTACCCGGAGTTGAACCTCATGATTCTCAAGGCGCCCCATGCGGCCCTGTACGGGACCATCGACCCGGTCAAGACCCTCCGTCATGAACTCTCGCACCTGGTCCTGCATCAGGCCCTGGCCGGCGCCCGCATCCCGAGGTGGCTGGACGAGGGTTTTGCCATGTATGAGGCCAGGGAGTGGACGCTCAGGACCACGGCCGTGATCACAGCCGTGACACTGAAAAAAAATTTCATCCCTCTCGCCTCTCTGAACCAGGAATTCCCCATCGCATTCAACGAGGCCGAGGCCGCCTACGCCGAAAGTTTTTCCATGGTTTCCTATCTTCTGTCCAGCCGAGGCCGGGAGGCCTTTCATCAATTGATCCTGAACCTGAAAAAGGGGGAGACCTTGAGTCAGTGCATGCAGGATGCCTTCGGTCTCAGTTTCTACATGATGGAGCAGAGATGGCACAGGTACCTCAGGCTTCGGTATACGTGGATCCCGGTCATCACGTCATCCGCTGCGCTCTGGTTCCTGGTCTCAGTTTCGTTCCTTGTTGTCTATATGCGCAAGAGGCGCCAGGCCAGACAAACGGTCATGAAGTGGGAGCTTGAAGACATGTGGGAGGACGAATCCGGTCACCCCCCGGATTCGTGAATGCGCTGCTTACTTCTCTTCACTCTGTCGTCGGGAATGGGGTAATTAGCACTTAGGTAAACCCCCGGCTCTGCCGGGGGACTCTTAGAGTTTGGCCATTCCGGGAGTATGCAGTTAATCGAAATGCTTTACCCCTCACCCTTGCCCTCTCCCACAAGGGGCGAGGGAACTGCCGGCGGGCTTCCCCTCCCTTGATGGGAGGGGATTGAGGGGAGGGTGTTTTTTAACCGATTGCGATCAGGCCCCTTTGAGGGGCCGGCAATCGTAATACCTCCGGCTTTGCCGGAGGATATTTATTTCTGCTCCCGGATCTCCTGCTGGACTTGTTTAAGCCTACGGATCTCATCCTTGAGCTGGAAGATCTGATCCATG
>MNYV01000158.1 GCA_001873285.1 Nitrospirae bacterium CG2_30_53_67 | reverse complement strand
CAATGACTTCTCCATATCGCTTGCTCGAATAAACGAGAACACAACTATTCACAAAACAAATAAAATGGTATACTTATGCAATTTAAAATACAACTATAAAGGAAAATACTTAGCCCATTATGCTGAAAAGAATCATCATCTCCATCACGTTGAGCATTCTGGTCATCCTGATCAGCCTCGGTATTATCAGCGCCATCAGCGTCAATGACAGCATCCAGCGGTCCCTGGAAAGCCGTCTCACCCTGGCCAAGATTATCGGAAAATATATCGACTATATGCTTGAGAGCAACCTCCGAAGGCTGCAGGATATTTCCATATCCGGAAGAATAGACTTTGAAGACGATGATTGGGATCCGGAGAAAAAGGCGATCAAGACGGCCTATGAATATTCCATCTTCACGGACAGAATCTTCCTCCTCGACATCTACGGGAATGTGGTGCTGACCTACCCCCATCAGGAAAGCGGCAATATCAATCTCCTGAGCATCACCGACGTCAGCAAGACGCTTTCCGACAAACGGCCCTACATCTCCGATGTCTACACCATGGAACCCACCCAGAAAAAGGTCATTTTTGCCTTGGTCCCTCTGAAAAACAAGAACGGGGATTTCATCGGCGCCGCCGGTGGAGAGATCAATCCCACAAATTATCTTTTCACCCAGGTCCTGAAATCCGTTCCCGCGGATCAAAGTACGGTGATCGAACTTGTGGACAGCCATGGGATTATCATCTCGTCCAACAAACAGGAACGGATTCTGACGTGCAGCGACCACAACATGTTCCTGAGCAACCTGATCGCTGAAAGAAAAAGCTCCGTGGGCGTATGCCATCGGTGTCATACCGAAGAAGAGCGTCATGAAGAGAAGACCCAGGACATCCTGGCCTTCGCCCCTTTATCCATCGCTTCGTGGGGGATCACCATTCGTGAACCGCAGGAAATCGTCTTCGCGCCTTCCACCCTTTTGAAGAAGGGCTTTTTCAGTCTCAGCCTGATCGCCATCGGCACTTCTTTGCTCCTCGTCGTGGGCCTCAGCAGAAGCATCGTCAAACCCTTGAAGGCCCTGACCGAGGCCGCCCGCAAGATCGGCGCGGGGAACCTCTCTGAACCGATCGAGGCTGCCGGCAAGGACGAAGTCGGGACGCTCGCCCAAAACTTCGACAGAATGAGAGTCAAGCTCGCCGAGTCCCATGAAAATATTCAGCGGCAGAATCTGGAACTGGAACAGCGGGTCCTAAAACGGACCAAGGACCTTGCGGAAAGCCGTGAAAAGCTTTCGGTCCTGCTGCGCCGGGTCATTACGGCCGAGGAAGAGGAACGCAAACGCATCGCCAGAGAACTTCACGACGATACAAGCCAGTCCTTGAACGCGATTCTTATGTCTTTGGATGCCTTTCAGCAGTCCTGGGAGAAAAATAGAGACGCCCCGCAGAAACTCAAGCGGTTGAGAGAGCTGTGTGTCCTCTCTCTTCAAGGCCTCCATACCATCATCAAGGATCTGCGCCCGCCCATACTGGACGACCTCGGATTTGATTCCGCCGTACGCTGGATCCTCGAACGGCACCTCGGCGGAAAGGGAATACACTATTCTTTGGACATCGAGGGAAGCTGTGAGCAGGTTGAGAAACCTCCTGAACGGGTCCTGGATTGCAGTCAGATGGAACTCCTTCTTTTCCGGGTCATCCAGGAAGCCATGATCAATATTGTCAAACATGCGGACGCAAAGAACGTCTTGGTCTTCCTGCGGTTCCGCTCATCTTATGTGGAAATAGAAATCGAAGACGACGGAAAAGGCTTTGATGTTCAGAACGTAAGCCGTTCGGTCACATCCGGAAACAGACCCGGCGGGTTCGGCATCCTGGGGATGCAGGAACGCGTGGCGCTCATGGACGGCAAGATGACCCTCTGCTCCCAGCCCGGCAGAGGGACGCAACTGACCGTGTATGTGCCGGTTTAATTTTTTCCTTGACCCTATGAGAAAACTTGGATAGTTTTACCGGAGAGACCGGACTAAGTGGTCCTGTTCGTAAATATGGTAACGTGCCGAGAGGGTCGTAGGGCGGTCTCATCAAGGCGCGCGACTGAGGTATACCCTTGTGGTACGCCGCAAGGAGCGGAACGCTGAGGAGGCCGCCCTACGGCACTCGAATGCGACCGTATTTATGAATAGGGCCACTAAGCTTTCCGGTTTAAACGAGGCCGGGACAGACCATGCCGAAGATCAGGATTGTGATTGCAGACGACCATGCCTTGGTGCGCGAGGGGATCACGGCCTTGTTGAATCTCCATGAGGATATCGAAATTCTGGGCGAGGCGGCCGACGGCAAGGAGGCCATCGACAAGGCTTATCAACTCAAACCCGACATCATCCTCATGGACATTGCCATGCCGGGTCTGGGCGGCTTGGAAGCAACCCTGGAGATCAGGAAGACCTGCCCCGATACCCGCATTCTGATCCTCAGCCAGTATGACGACAGGGAATACGTGAGCCGTCTCTTGAAGGCCGGCGTTTCGGGTTATATCCTGAAGCACGCCGTGGGTACGGACCTGATCTCAGCCATTCGATCCGTGGCGCGGGGAGAACAGTACTTGTACCCGTCCATCACCGCCGGCGTGATAGACGGCTATCTCAGGAAAGGCGAGGTCCAGGTGGAGGACCCTTACGAGAAACTGACCGACCGGGAAAAACAGATCCTCAAGGTGATTGGAGAGGGATACAGCCACAAGGAGATTGCGGACCTCCTCAATATCAGCGTTAAAACCGTGATCGCTCATCAGACCAACATCTCAGAGAAGCTTTCGATCCGTTCACGCACGGCTCTGATGAAGTTCGCGATTCAGAAAGGGCTGGTCAAATAGGCGGCTCGAAAGCCCCCCTGTCTCTTCACACGGGCCGGTGATCTTCCATCTTATCCTGCATCGCATCATGGGGATCTCGAAACATCCGCTCTCGCTCCTCCTTCATGCATGCGGGCGAATTCAAGCGGGTGTTCCAGTTCCATTCTCCTGCGTGGAATCATCCCCGTGAAAATACTGGTATCCAGGGGAAATACGTCCGGACTGAAAATGGCGCTATAGATATGCCATATCGCGATCAGGATGAAGATGAGGGTGGCCTGATGGGTATGCAGAACCTTGGCGGCCGGGACAAACTCACCGGGGAGAAAACGGGTCGCCTGGATGGGGAACCAGAGGATCAGGCCGGAGAAAATCATCAGGAATGCCCCCACCAGGATCCCCCAGTATTCAAACTTCTGTTTGAAATCGTAACGGTCGAACTGGGCGGGGGCTTTCTCTAAACCGACATAGTATTTCAAATTGTGTATGGCATTGGTAAAATCATTCTTGTTGATCATCATGGAAGGCTGCCATCTCCTGGCCACGATCCCCACCATGGCGACGAAAATATGAACCACGATGAGCATCAGAAAGACCATGCCGGCGCAGCGGTGCAACCATCTCACATTATCGATCCCGCCCAGTTTAAGAATGAGCCATTGGGAGAAATCAATGGTATAGAATTTCTGCGAAAGGCCGGTCATCACCAGAATCCCCACCACCACGATGGCCAAGGCGTGTTCGACAATGCGCCCTCGGCTGAATCGTCTGATCTTCATGCCTTCCTGATCCGGATGGTTCGTCATCGCATTCCCCGTTTTCTATCGGTTCACGGCATAGCGCCAGATATGCAAAAGGATCTGCAGAAAGAGTCCGACCAGCAGGATGGGGAGAAAGATCTTGTACCCCAAGTCCACGAGAAAGACCAGCGGGGCTCTCGATAAACTCGGCTTGTAATGGGAAAGCCATGCATCCTGGAATTTTTCCGTGGCGTCGTGATGGCATTTCTGGCATCGTTTCAGTAAATTTTCCTTGACCACGGCCGCCGGCATGTCATGGGTGCTGCTGATATTATGGATCCCGTGGCAGTCCGTGCAGACCGCGATCGGCCTGGCCGGTTTGGACAGGGCCTCTCTCTGCTTCTTGTAAAGCCCCAGCGTCATCCCGTGAAAATCCGACAGGTAGCTTTTGACCACATCCGTGGAGAGCCCGTACTTGCCCATAATGGCCTTGTTGGCATGACAGTTACTGCACATCTCGGGAATCCTCTCGTGGAATTCCAGGGTCAGGGGGTTCTTGATGTTATGGACCTTGTGACAGTCGATACACACAGGCACATCCCTGTTCTCTTCATTGAAAAGCGCCTTGCCGTGAACGCTCTTGGCATAGGTGTCGTAAATATCGGGATGGCACTTCCGGCACCTCAATATGCTGAAGTTCTTCTCAATCCTCACATAGGCGATTGCATGCGATCCGTGACAGTCCGTGCAGATCGGCGTATTCAGGTTCCCCTGAGACTGCTTGGTATGGCAGATGCTTTCCAGGGTCTGGGTATACTTGTCAAAATGGCATCGCCGGCAGCTATCCGCGGAGGCGATGGAATAGTCCCTTCTTGTTTTGAAATTTCTCTGCGGGTGTTCCTCGGACGAGAAACCGTAATGGCAGTCCGAACAATCGAGTTTGCTGTGTGCGGAGGCCGACAATTCGGATCGATCAACCATCAGGGGTATCCCTGAACCGTCATTGAACGGAAGCTTCATGGAATGCTGATGGCAGCTCAGGCAGTACTGCATCTCGTTCGCGGTGAGCCTGCCGCCGGAAATGGCCGCGACGGCATGGGCGGTATGGCAGTCCGTGCAGAGAGGGACTTCGCCTTGCTGCTCTTGCTGAAAGAGGTTGGCATGGATGGATTTTTTCCTGATCTCTTCATCCTTGTGGCATTGCCGGCAGATCAGAGTGGACTGTATCCTGAATTGGTTCTTGCTCCTGAACCGTCTGACGGGGTGATGATCCTCGGAAAAATCCTGATGACATGTCGGACAGGCGAGGGCATGATGAACAGAGGACCCGAATTTCTCCGGGTCAATATAGGCTTCTACGGATTCCCCGTTCTCGAATTTTTTGACCACCCCCCGCTGGGCATGACACTCCAAGCATTTCCCGGCATCCTCTATGCTTGCAGCATTTTCTGCAGAGACCCGGTCCCATGCGAAGAACATCATGCCCAGGAGGAACACCATGAAGGATAGGACGGATTGCTTCATCATGATATCTTACACATCTTAGTGGTTTTTTTCAACCTGCTTAAAGCCCTGATCCTGATGGATCACCGGCATCCGGACCAGAATCCAGCGGAAAATCAGGATGTGAAGGGTGAAAATCGACAGAACCACCGCTATCTCCTGCCAGTGCGGCATGATATGATGCAGATGATCCGGAAGCTTCCAGTTGAACGCCACCATGGAGACATTGATCCGGTTCAAGATGACGCCGATGACGGCGTGAAAACCGCCGAACCGGACAAGCCCCAGGCTTCCTTTCTTCACCCCGGCCGCCAGGATCAGCGCGGGCAGGAGCACAAACCCCAGGATCTCTACGAGGTACCAATGGCCATAGGGAGTGCCCAGGAGTCCCCAGGCATCACCGTGAGCCATGGCGACCAGTTTCAGGGCCAGGTAGACCAGGATCCCGATACTCGTTCCTTTGCCGAGACCGATGGTCAGCTCGTTCAGGTTCCCAAGAAAATGATCATCGGCGCTCTTCTTCAGGAAAACGGCCGCCAGGGTGCTGACCACGATCACCATGGCCAAGGCCGCATAGATGCTGGAGGCGAGAAACAACGTCGGCAGATACGATGTGAACCAGAGCGGGTGCATCTTGGCCGGGGCAAGCAGGAAGAGCGCGCCGAGGGCGGATTGATGCAATGTGGAAAGGATGATCCCTGCGATGGTCATGGCGATGGTGATCATCATGGCCCACTTGCGCGTTCTCCCGGCCTCGAGCCACTCCAGGATGGCGGGACTGAATTCAAGAAACTGCACCGTCAGGTAGGTCGCCACGTGCCAGGCCACTAAGAACAGGACCGAGGCCGTGCCGAATCCCACGAACATGGGATAGTAGATCCGCCAGGGCCGCCCCAAATCCGTCATCAGATAGACCACGGCAAAGAAATATCCCAGAAAACCCGTAAGTACCGCAAGGCGCACCAGAGGTTTGTATCGCTTGAAACCGAAGATGTAATAGGCCGTGGCCATGACAAAACCGGTGGCGGAAAGCGGGACCCCTGAAAAGAGCCCCCAGCCGAGAAACAACCCCCATGGATACTCGTTGGATGCATCCGTGACCACCTCGAGCCCATGAATATAACGGAGCCCCATCAGGGGAAGGCCCACGCTTAAGATGACGGCCGCCGCAACATTAAAAGGCGTAATCATGTGCCTTATATATTCCGGCCACGTCATCCCCATCAATAATTTGTTCAAGAACCAAGATCGGAAGTCATCTTTTTTATTCAACGCTGCATTAGGATTCATTTTTTTCCTCCCCCTCTTTGGCTTGATGCTGCGCCTCTTCCCTGGTGTATTCCTCATGATGGCGGGAGGCGGCATAGATGCTCCCGAAGAGCGCCGGCCAGACCGTAAAGACCACCGGCACGGACGAGAGGAACCCCTTCACCTCCTCAACCATGGGTTTCTCAGGAAGATCGGCTGGGAAGCCGAGCTGCTCAAAGGGAACGCCGGAGATGTAAAGCCACCCGGTCCCGCCGGCTTCCCTCTCACCGTAGATATGATCAATATAGCGGTCCGGGTTCTTCGCGATCTTTTCTCCCGCCAGTTTGAGGAGATCGCTTCTCTTCCCGAAGGTCACGGCCTGCGTGGGACAGGCCTCTGCGCACCCGGGAATCTTTCCCTCCTTGATCCGGTCATAGCACATGACGCACTTCACGATCTTGGGCTCAAAAGCGCTTGAATAATCGTAAGCCGGCACATAGAAGGGGCAGGCGATCATGCAATACCGGCAGCCGAAACAAAGATCTTCATTATACATCACCGGGCCTTCCGGTGTCTTGGTGTAGGCATGAATCGGACAGGCCGAGGCGCAGGCCGGCTCATTGCAGTGATTGCATTGTACCTTGCGGTAAATAGGTTTGCCCGGATCCTTGGGATGATCATAGCGGTTGACCACGGTGTAGGCATGGGCCGTGGGCCGCCTCATCGTCTCAAAAACCGACTTGTCGTCAAACGGAACCTCAGGCTGCGGCAGATGATTCACCTCATTGCAGGCCTTTTCGCAGGAACGGCAGCCCACACATTCGGTGAAATCGGTCAACATTCCGTAACGGTCGGGCCATCCATGAAATTCCTCGGAGGCGAGCGCCCTGGTGTACGGGCCGAGAACGGCTGATCCCGTGAGCAAAGAGACGGTTTTTAAAAATTGTCTGCGGTCTAAACTCATGGCTTTATCCTTTCTTTTTGGCATGACATTTCATGGAACAACTCTGGGGGTCCAATCCTGCATCCCCCATATCCCTGTGACACCGGAAACAGGCGCGATGGTACGCCGCCTTCAGCCCGGGCATGTTGGGCTGGGCCGGATCGATGGCCTCATGGCAGCTCCTGCACGCGATGAAACCGGTTGCTGCGGATTTCTTAAAATCCGATGCCGTGAGGGAGTGGCACTCCATGCACGTCACCTCCTTAGCGGAAGGGTGTTGGTGGTGGCACTGGGAACAGTGCTCGGCAATGGAGGTGTGCATCTCATGATTGAAATTCACAGGCTCATAGATTCGGCTGAGAGAGTCGAGCAGGATGGTTCCCGGCGCGGTGACGCCCGAAGGCGACGCCGGTCCGGAACCTGCGCTTGAGTCACTTCCCGCATATAAGGGTATGGCGAACAGCACAGCTAAGCTCATCGTCATGAGATAGAAAACTATTTTTTTCATACGATCCCGCTCCTTTGTAAACAGTCCTTAGTGGCCCTATTCATAAATACGGTGGTATTCGAGTGCCGTAGGGCGGTCTCATCGGCGTTACGCTCCTTGCGGTGTACCAGAGGGGTACGCCTCAGTCGCGTGCCTTGATGAAACCGCCCTACGACCCTCTCGGTACGTCACCCTATTTACGAACAGGACCACTTAGGGTCATGATAGTTCAAACCAATAAACTCAGGAATCATAACAGCTCAACAAAATAAATTCCAGTATAACAACAATCTCGAATATTTTCATAACCTAATGTTCCCCTGCAAAAAAAAAGCCCCCTCGCCCTGCCGGGCATACATTCCTGGGCTCTCCCACGCCTTCGGCGCCGGACCTGTCGGGCGCCGGCGCCGAGTCGTGGGTTTCTCTGCTGTTCATGAAAAGCTGCCGGAGTGCGGAACCCCTACTCATCCTTCTTCCCTTCCTCATGATCGGCAGCCTTGTTCTTCTCTTTCTTCTTGCCGCCGAGGTAGGCTTCCGCAGGACGCCATCCAAAGGATGCGCTCTTGCCGAAAACGCCGGCCAGGCCTTCGATGGCCGCCGTGGAGAGGGCCGCCACAAAACCGA